>CAZTTI010000244.1:0-4031 GCA_964615925.1 uncultured Solibacteraceae bacterium | reverse complement strand
TGGCGCCGATGGCGATGGCGGACTCGACGATCTCGGGGACGAACTCCGGGCGGCGGAAGACGTTGACGATCTCGACCGGCACCTCGATATCTTCGAGTCTTAGATGAGATTTTTTCCCGAGAACCTCAGACTCATTGGGGTTTACTGGAATGATCGCATATCCCTGACCTTGCATGTATTCGGTCACGGCGAAGCTCGGACGCCACTGGCTCGACGAGAGGCCCACCACCGCGATCGTTCGATACGTTTTCAGGATCTCGGGGATCGTCATCGGGCGGCCGCCTTTTCCGAACCGTACCGGGAATAGAATTCCCCGACCTCGGCCAAGGTCAGCTCGCGCCAGGAGCCTCGGGCGAGCCCCCGGGCCTCGAGAAATCCGATCTTCGTCCGGCGAAGTGTCATGACACGGTGACCGATCGCTTCGAACATCCGGTGGATCTGGCGGTTCTTCCCCTGCTTCAGCGCCACGTCGAACCAGGTGTTCGCGCCGGGTTTGGACAGCTCGATGTGGCATCGGGCGAAACGCTCCCCGTCGACGGTGATCCCCCGCCGCAGCCGGTCGAGCGCGGCGGGAGTGGGCACGCCCTGGACCTTCACCCGGTAATGTTTCGCGACGTTGCCGGCGCGCGTCATGAAACGCGTGAACTCGCCGTCGTTGGTCAGGATCAACAACCCCTCGGAAGTGAAGTCGAGGCGGCCCACCGGATAGAGGCGGCCGGCGGGAGCGCGACGGATGAGGTCGAGCACCGTCGGGCGGCCTTCAGGGTCGTCAATGGTCGTCATCACGTTGGGGGGTTTGTTGAGCAGAAGGTACACCCGGCGTTCGGGGCGTGCGATCCGCACGCCGTCGACCGTGATCCGGTCGGTTGCGGGATCGGCTTTCGATCCGAGCTCGGAAACGACCTTTCCGTTGACGGACACGCGGCCCGACGCGATCAGCTTTTCGGCCGACCGGCGGGAGGCCACGCCGGCATGGGCCAGAATCTTTTGCAGACGTTCCTGCATTCGACCATTGTAGATCGATACGGGCGGAATCAGCTCGGCGGGGGTTCCGCCCGGGTTTCTTCGGCAGGCGGCTCGGCCGGGTCGGCGTTCGGGCTTTCAGTGTCGGTTTCTTCCAATGGCAATTCGGCCTGGGCGGCGCCGTCGGCGTGTTCGGCCTTGATCAGTTCCTCGAACTCTTCCATGCTCGGCAGCTCGTCGAGGTTCTTCAGGCCGAAGTGCACCAGGAAGCTCTTCGTGGTCTTGTAGAGGATGGGACGCCCGATGACGTCCTTGCGGCCGGCGGCGGTCACGAGCTTCCGATCGAGCAGGGTCTTGATCACGCCGCTGGCCTGCACACCCCGGATCTCCTGGATCTCGGGGACCGTCACCGGCTGCCGGTAGGCGATGACGGCCAGCGTTTCCAGCGCCGCAAGCGAGAGACGCGTCGGGGGCGCGAGACTCTTGGCGAAGCGGGTGAGCACTTCGTGGTGTTCGGGCTTCGTCGAAAAACGATAGCCGCCGGCGACTTCCTTGATTTCGATGCCCCGGTCCGGTTCCGCGTAGCGGGCCTTCAGCGCTTCCAGTTGCTCGACGATCGTCTCTTTGGGAACGTCGTCGAGGGCCTTCACGATCTGGTCGAGGCGGACGGGCTCCTCGGCGAGATAGATGATGGCTTCAATTAAGGCTGAGATGTTGGAGTCGGACATCGTCCACGCTGGCGCCGGATTCGATCCGGATCTCGATATCGTCGAACAGGTTCTTCTGCCCGATCCGGATGACGTGCATCTTCGCCATCTCGAGAATGGCGAGAAAGGCCGTGATCAATGCCGCGCGCGACTGGAACCGGGCCATGAGGCCCCGGAAGCTGACGCCGCCGGGGGATTCGGCCAGGGCGCCCACGATCATGCGCGCCATTTCGCTGACGGTGTATTCCTCGCGCGCGAAGTCGAGGGTGGGCCGCTCCTCCATCCTCTTCATGATGTCGCGGAACACGGACATCATGTCGACGAGCGTCACGGCGATTTCCGGTTCGAGGTCGCTTTCGGCGAGCTCGAGTTTTCCCGCGCGGGTGAACGAGGCCTTCTCGACCAGCTCGCGCTGGTGGAGCATCTCAGCGGCGTTTCTGAACTTTTCGTATTCGAGGAGGCGCCGGACCAGTTCCTCGCGCGGGTCTTCTTCGTCCGGGTCCTCGTCGGGATCGACGGGCAGGAGCGTGCGGGACTTGATGTAGATGAGCTGGGCTGCCATGAGAAGAAAGTCCGACGCCACGTTGACGTTCAGCTCCTTCATCAGGCGCAGGTATTCGAGATATTGCGCCGTGACCTGGGCGATGGGGATGTCGTGGATGTCGACCTTGTGGCGCCGGATCAGGTCGAGGAGCAGGTCGAGCGGGCCCTCGTATTGCTCGAGCCGGATCCGGAGGCCGGGCTCGTTGCCGGGGCCGGAGACCACCGCTTCCGGTGGAGCGGCGTCCCGGCTCGGGGGAGCCAGGTCCGGCTCCGGACTCCGTTGAACACCAGTGGATTGCATCTGGTTCCCTCCGCCCGGCTAGATTTTGATCGCCTGGCGGACTTCCTCCATGGTCTCCGACGCGACGGCTTTCGCCCGCCGCCGACCGTCTTCCAGGACGTCCACGATCTGGGATCGGTTCTGCTCGTAATGGACCCGGCGTTCGTACACGGGCCCGATTTCCCGCTGGTGGCTCGCGAACAGCCACTTCTTACAGTCCACACAGCCTATCCCGGCCGAACGACAACCTTGGTCCACCTCCTGGATGGTTTCCGGCGTCGAAAACACTTTGTGGTAGTCGAAAACGGGACAGACTTCGGGGTTCCCGGGGTCGGAGCGCCGCTTCCGGGCCGGATCCGTCATCATCGTGAGCATGGTCTGGCGGACGTTTTCCGGCGCGTCCCCGATCGCGATCGTGTTCCCGTAACTCTTGCTCATCTTCCGGCCGTCGGTGCCGGGGAGCTTCGGAGTCGAGGTCAGAACGGACTGAGGCTCGGGAAACACGTCCCCGTACAACCGGTTGAAGCGGCGGGCGATCTCCCGCGTCAGTTCGACGTGAGCCACCTGGTCTTCCCCCACGGGCACCGCCCCGGCCTTGTAAACGAGGATGTCGGCCGACTGGAGGACGGGATAGCCCAGGAACCCGTAGGTGTGGATGTCCCGGTCCAGGTTCTCCTGCATCTCCTTGTACGAGGGCACGCGCTCGAGCCACCCGAGCGGCGTCAGCATCGAGAACAGGAGGTGCAGCTCGGCGTGTTCGGGGACCGCGGACTGGACGAAGATCGTGGTCCGTTCCGGGTCGAGTCCGGCCGCGAGGTAGTCGATGGCGACTTCTATGGACGCCTCCCTGAGGTCGGCGTGCGACTCGAAGTCGGTCGTCAGCGCATGCCAGTCCGCCACGAAATGGAAGGACTCGTATTCGTTCTGGAGGCGCACCCAGTTGGCCAGCGCCCCGACGTAATTCCCGAGATGCAGCCGCCCGGTGGGCCGCATCCCGCTCAGGATTCTCTTCATCGTCGTGTCAAAGGACCAGGAAGGAGCGTACGGTTCCGAGAACGGGATTGAACACATAAGCCGGCAATCCCCACACCAGCATCGCGATCAGAATGATGAACCCGAACTGCTGGATGGCGTCGAAGGGCCGCGCGAGCGCGGGCGGCAGGAGCCCGGAAACCACGGTCGCGCCGTCGAGCGGAGCCACGGGGATCATGTTGAAGATGGCCAGCAGGATGTTGATCATTAATCCCTTGTCGGCGATCGACGCCAGCGTGACGATCACGCCTTCCGCGCCCGAGGCCTGGCCGAAGCCCCGCATGGCCTGGTTCACGAGCAGTTCCATCGAATCGGACGAGGACTTCAGGACGAACAGGAACAGGAAACAGATGATGGCCAGCGCGACGTTGCTCAGGGGCCCTGCGGCCGCCACCAGCGTGTGGTCGCGGCGTGGATTCCGTAAGTTGCGCGTGTTCACAGGCACGGGCTTGGCCCACCCGAACGCCACGCCCAGGGTGGAAAGGCCGATCAGGGGGAACAGGAAC
>CAZTTI010000243.1:0-5788 GCA_964615925.1 uncultured Solibacteraceae bacterium | reverse complement strand
TCGTCGGCCGAGACGATCGTCACATCGTGAACGATCGCCTGATGACACTTTCGGCAGGAACCTTCGGTGATCGACCGGTTTCGCGGCGTGATCCTGATCGGTTCGTGAAACTCCCCCGACGTGAACGCAAACGAGTGCCAGAACCCGTTCAGGGCCTTGGTGGCGTATTTGGAAAGTAGCGGCGCCGGCGTGTGGCAGTCATTGCAGGTTGCGGAAGCGTGGTGGCTCGATTTCGTCCAGCCGTCGAACTGTTCGTTCATGATGTGGCAATTGGCACACGCGGCTGGATCGTCGAGGAGATAGGAATAGCCCTCGGCGTAAACGAAGGTGAAGGCACCGATTCCGCCCGCGGCCCCGATGGCGGCGGCCATGATGAATGCAACTGTTCCCGAACGCATGACGTTTCTTCTCGAGGATAAGGCCTCGACGCTGAGCGTCAAGTTGCCTGTCGGTGTCGCTGTCGGGGAGTCAAAGCGGCCGGAACGGGTTCATGATCGTCCGCCACATGAAGCTCGACGGCGAGTTGTCCCACCCCAGACCCTCGTCGGGTTGCCGGAAATGCCGCCCGATGATGTCGACGAAGGGTTCGATCGAGAGCTTCGCCTTGGGGTCGAAGCTGTAGTCGTCGTTGGCGACGATCTGCATCGCGAAGTCGTACCACTCATGGTTCCGCGCGTGGTCGTAGTCGCGCTGGATGTAGGGTTCCGGTTCGTAGTCCGGGCCGAAGAGCGCGTCGTACAGCTCGGGATACTCGTAACCGTATTCCGGCGCGGGAAAAAACCGGAGCGACTGGTGATATCGCAACGCGAAGGCCACGCGTTCAGAAACATAGGGCCGGTATAAGGCTTCGGCCCAGAAACCGTGATCGGGCCTCTTGAGGACCATGCCCGTGTCGTGGATCAGGCAGGCCAGTACCGCCTCTTCGGGCGTGCCCGCATCGAGGGCCCGATTGGCACTCTGAAGGCAATGGCTCCGAACGGCCTGGAAACGCCGTTCGAAGAAATCCACAAGTGTCGGCCGCTCGGGCATCGGCTCCGGGTCCTTGGGCGGTTCGTCCACCTCTTCCAGTTCCCGGAGCGCGGCGATCCGCATCTCGTCGAGACGCTCGGCCGTTTGGGCCAAGGTTTCGCCCGGCATCGGTTTGACGGTCTTCCTGCCTGGCATCCGTTATCCGCCGTTCGAGTCAGCCCTCGCAGATCTCGCCCAGGTATCCGCCTCCGCCGCAATAGCTCGTGTCCTGGAGCTGCATCAGCAGGCCGTCGGGATCGGTGAAGTAGAGCTCGGGGGTTCCGCCTTCGACCCCGCCGCGGTTGGGCATGCGGAGGCTGATGTAGTGGATCAGGGGCGGGGTGGCGTTGGAGCCTTCTTCTCGGGGCTGGATCCCGTGTTCTTCGAGGGCTGCCTGGACGGCTTCGACCTCGAAACCGTCCAAGTTCATGCAGGCGTGATGGATGTTGGCCGGAGCCGGCGCGCCGCCGCGGCCTCCACGCCCGCCCAACCCGCCACCGTACATCATGAACTGGATCCCGTCGCCGACGCCGATCACGGGCGAGGCCGGGCCCTGATACGCCTGGATCCCGAGCCCGAACAGTTCCTGGTAGAACTCGTTGGCCCCGCCCGCGTTGAACACCGTGAAATGGCTGATGTCGCTGAGGGCCAGCGATCCGGACGACGGTGCCGGAGTCGGCGTGCACATGTTTCCCAGAGGCCCGCTTCCGCCGCAGAAGCTGGGGTCCTGCAACTGGACGATCAAACCGCTCTGGTCGGCGAAGTACAGTTCGGGCGTGCCGCGCCACATCCGGACCCACGCCTTCATCGCATTCTCCGACCCCGCGGCCTCGAGCGGCGGCGCGTCGATGGTTTCGAAACCAGCGCCCTCGAGCGCATCGAGCACGGCGTCCGGGTCGAAGCCCGGCACGGAGTAGCCGAGGTGCGTGATCGCTGGCGCCTCACCCGGCTCGAGCGCCCGGACGAACATGAACCGCGGGCCCTCGCCGATCCGCAACCAGACGTTGGTGCCCTGGCGCGATTGAACGGCCATGCCGAACAACCCCTGGTAGAAATCCACCGTGCGTTCGACGTCGGCGACCTTCAGGCCGAAGTTGTGCAGTCTATCGACCCGGAGTGCGGGTCCGGACTGCGCGCGCGCCGCGGCGCGCGCTCCCAGGGCCAGGGCCGGGAGGCTGGCCAACATGGCGCGGCGCGTTAACGTTCGATGGAATGTGTCGAGCAGTCGCGGCATCGTGGGTTCCTCGCAGGGGTTAGCGGTGGATGTCGTACAGAACGACATTATCCCGATTCTCCGGGGTGCTTCCAGACAAAATCGGGGGTCGAACCTCTGGGAAAGTCGTTCGGATCCGATCCGAGTGTCAGCGGTTGACGTAGGCCCGGAACGCGGGCTTCGTGTCGATCAGGATCTCCCGAATCGCCTGACGGCCTTCCGCCGAAAGATGATCGAAGTCGCCGGAGGTGTCCTCCCCCGCCAGGACTTCCTCGAACCGCCCGTAAATGTAGTCCAGCGCCAGATCGGGGAGCGTGTCGAAGCTTTCCGAATAGACGAGGTGGCTCAGCGGATACCGCGGAACCCGTGTCTGGAGGTCGAGTTCCCGCAGCGATCGGCCCTGACGGTCCTCGGGTCCACGCTCCTGGAACTCCGCGGCAAAATCCGACGTTCCCGTGATCGGCCCCGGCAGTGGCGCGACATCGACGTAAAACATGGTCCGGACCAGCGGCTCGGCGGCTTCGCGGATCACTTCCAGGGTCCGGTGCGACGGCTCCGGGCTCGCGTTCAGGATGCCGATTTCCTCCTGGCGTTCGGTCTCGATGGCCGTGCGCGCGGAAAACCCCGTCGTGCCGATCAGGTTGTGCACCTCGGCCTGGTGGACGAGGACCATCAGGGCGACGAGGTCGCTGTGACCGGTCAGATACGGGCTCGTGTCGACGCGGCCTTCGAGCGACAGGAGATTCGGGTTTCGTCCCATGGCCCACTCGGGATCCCCGCCAACGATGGTGTTGCCCATGTGGACGGCGTCGCCGTGGGTTCCGGTGACGTACCACCCGCCCCATCGTTCCCTGAGCGGACTGCGGTCGGTCGTGATCTTCAAATCGATTCCCAGGGCGTCGCCGTCCGTTCCGGGAAGGACGGACATGACCAGAAGTTCCGGAATGGGAACGGCATTCCGTGCGGGACGGTGGCATGCGATGCAGCGGAGCCCCTCGCGTTCGAAGACGGGGGGTGGTGTTTCCGGGTCCTGGGCCAACGTGAAAAAGAGCGTTCCGTACACGGGATCCGTCGAGGCGAGTTCCATCACGGGGCCCCCACGGACCCATCCCAGATAGACGTCGTCGTTGAAATAGATCGCCCGCGGCGTCGCCGGGGAAATGTAATCGGTCTGCAGGCTCGTCTTGGAGAACACGAGCGTCTGTGAGGACACCGGGATGTCGAGCTCCTCGAGCAACGCCTCGAGGTAGCCGTGTTTGGGTGTGAACTCGAGCCTGGTCTCTCCCGAGTCGATGCGTTCCTGCAACTCGGTCACCGGATCGGTCAGCTCCCCCAGTTCCTGGATCAGGAAGCCGAACGCCCCGTCCTGCGCGGCGGAATAAGCCGCGACGGCGATGGTGCCGGCGGCAGCCAGGCACGCGACACCTCGTTGGAGTTGTTGCCATCCGCGGTTGGGGTTTCTTTCGTTCATCGTCCGATCTCCAGTTGGCCTACGGGTCCATACTCGTCTTTATTGGTCTCCGGCGACGCTGGGGACCACGCGGGTGTTCAGATACGCGATCAGGTCCGCCATCTCGCGGCCTTCGAACTCGGGCCATTCGAGTCCGCGGGCTTCGAGCGCGTCGCGCATCGCCGGCCCGTGATTCCACATCGCGCGCGTCATCGTGATCGGGGAGAAGTATTCGGAAACCCGTGTCAGGTCCGGTGCTCCAGAAGACGCGCGTTCCAGCTCGTGGCACGTTCGGCACTGTTTCCCGGCGAAGACGACGGCCCCGGCGCGTGGATCGCCCGGTGCCGAAAACGCGCGCTGCGTGAAGAGGTAGGCGACGAGGTCGTTCATCGCTCCGTCTTCGATCCGGGGCATCGCGGCCAGGCCTTCGCTCTCGGCACGCTCCTGCATCCGCGGCGCGTGGTTCCACATTTCCGCGGCCCATCCGGTGAACGTGCGCGGAGCCGATCCCCGGACGAGGTCCACCCGTCCCGGAAGCGGATCCCCGAACGCGTGGCAGCCTTCACAGCTCCGGGTGAAGATGGGAAGTCCCGCCACCGGATCCCCCGGGTTGAATTCGGCGCGCACCGAGTTGGTCTGGGGATCGTTGCGCAGGAACGTGAGCAGGTCCACGACCTGCTGTTCGTTCAACACCGGCCACGGAATGGAGCGTTGCTCCATCTCGGCATACATGTGGTTCGCATGGTTCCACATGCGTTCGACCCACGCGATCGGATCGCCGACGCGGGCCCAGGCGGACACCGGCGGACCCGGGCGGGGGGCCGTGTCGTCCGCGGAGAGCGCGTGGCAGGTCGCGCAGTTCTCTTCCATGAACACCGCGCGCCCCCGGGCCGCGTCGCCGGGGAGCGTGAAATACAGCTCGGCGTAGAAATATGCGAACAGGTCCGAGGCCTCCGCCGACGACATCGCCGGCATCGGCATGCCGCTCTCGTCCGCGCGGTCCCACATCGCCGGTCCGTGGTTCCACATCACGCTGGCCAGCAACTCGGGCGAATACTCCCGCACCGACCTCGACGCCAGATCCGGAGCCGACGTCCCTCCCTCGCCGTTGATGCCGTGGCACGCGATGCAGTTCTTCTCGGTGAACAAGGCCTCGCCACGCGCCGCGCTTCCGGGGAGGATCTCGATCTGAGGTTCCACCGCCAGCGGTTGGAACAGGAGCGTTCCGCCCAGGATGCCGAAAGTAGCGATAAGCAGGATCGATCTCACTGATTGCTCCCGGATGTTCAAAAGTCGTATCGAAGTCCCGACGTGAGGAGGTGTGTCCGAAAGCGCTCCTCGAGGACCGATGGGTCGTTGTAGGCCACATAGCCCCAACCGCCCGTCCAGTGGAGCCCATCGCGAATCGGAAGTGCGAACTCGGCGTCGGTTCGATAATACCGCGTCGGCTTGGTCCGCGCCCCCGCATAGACGTCTTCATCCGTCGTGACGAAGAGGCTCCCGCCGATGCGCAACTCCAGTATCCCATAGACGGGTGTCATGGCCACGAGCGCCGCCGTATGTCCCCGCTCGCGATACGCGGAGACATCCGGTTGGAGCGTCTGCGGGACGAGAATGCCGACGTCGGATGAAAAGGAGAGCCGCTCGTAGTTCGCCTGAACGGCGTCGATCCACCGCATCCGCGGCGTCCATGTGATATCCCCTCCATAGACGTGCCGGTTCTGATCGATGCCGATGTCCTCGGACCCCCCCATGTTGCTCCAGATCGATCCGAACACGTTCGCCCTCAGCGAGCCGCTCAGGTCGTAGCGCCAGCGGAGCATCAGGCGTTCCGCGTTCTGGGAATCGGTCCGGAAGAAGACCTCCCGGCCGCGCCGGACCTCGAAATCAGCGCGGATCTCCATCGATTCGACGGGACGCGTCCCGATCCCCGCCCGGCCCGTCGTTCGGCGAAGATCGCGTCGCTCGGAATCGAAGAGCGCGGACCCGGCCGACAACGCATCCGCGCGCACATGGGTCACGGCGCCGTCGAGCGTCCATCTTCGGTCGATCCGGAACGTGGCGCGCGTCGTCGATTCCGTCCTTCGTGATTCGATGCGTTCGATTCCCGTTTCCAG
>CAZTTI010000242.1:0-5564 GCA_964615925.1 uncultured Solibacteraceae bacterium | reverse complement strand
GAACACGCGTTCGCCCCAGACGATGGGACTCGAGTGGCCGAGTCCCGGAATCTCCGTCTTCCAGAGGATGTTTTCGCCCGTCGTGCCATCCCACCGGTCGGGAAGGTCCTGATTCGACGCGATCCCCGTTGCCTCCGGGCCGCGAAACCCGGGCCAGTCCTGGGCCCGGGACGACACACTCGCCCCACAGATCAAGACCGCGAGAGTCCAGCGCCGGACGATTGAAGACACGCAGGGATTATGGGTTGTGCCCTGAAACGAGTCAAACTCGAGGAGCACGTTGTACAATGCGCGTACTCAACGCGTTATCACATTGACGGAGGTCGAGATGTCGAAGGAACGCAAGGGGCTGAATCGCCGGACGTTCATGGGAACCGCGATGGGTGCGGCGGGTCTCGGGATGGGAGGGGGAATGGCCTGGCCTGAAGCCGCCGCCGCCCAACAGGGCCCTCCGGGCACCTCGGCATCCACCGGCCCGGGACTCTACCGCATCGAGGCCGACGTCCGTTACTGCGAGGTCGAAGGCCAGATCCCGTCCGATCTGAACGGCGCGTTTTACCGCGTCGGACCCGATCCGCAATTTCCGCTGCGCCCGGGGAACATCCCGTTCGACGGTGAAGGGCACGTGAGCATGTTCCGGATCACGAACGGCGTCTGTCATTACAAGAGCCGCTTCGTGAAGAACGACCGGTGGCTCGCGCAGGACCGGGCCGGGCGGCTGCTCTTCCCCATGTACCGGAACCCGTATTTGAACGATCCGAGCGTCGAAGGGTTGAGCCGGAGCACGGCGAACACGCACATCATCAACCACAAGAATTTTCTGCTCGCGCTCAAGGAAGACAGCCCGCCGTCCGCGATGGACCTGCTCACATTGGAGACACTCGTTCCGAACTACACCTTCGATGGACAGCTCCCGAGCGAAACGTTCACCGCGCACCCGAAACTCGACTCGGAAACCGGAAACATGGTCGCTTTCGGTTACGAGGCGACGGGTCACGGCAGCGACGTCGTGTCGATGTTCGAGTTCACCCCGGCGGGCGGCCTCGCCTGGAACGCGCGGATCAACGTTCCCTATGTCGGCATGCTTCACGACTTCGCCGTCACCCAGAACCATATCGTGTTCTACGTCATCCCGATGGCCATTGATGAGGAACAGATGCGGAACGGCGGAATCCACTGGTCCTGGGATTCCTCGCTCCCGACCTACTTCGGTTTCGTGCGCCGGGGCGGCGACGGTTCCGACATCCGGTGGATTGAGGGCCCGACGCGGAGCGCCACGCACGTCATGGGCGTAATCGAGGACCGCAACCGCCTGATGGTCGACGTCGAGATGTCGATGTCGAACCCTTTCCCCTTCATGCCGATGAGCGACGGCAGCCGCTGGAATCCGCAGGAGGGATCGAGCCACATCACGAGAATGACGGTGGACCTGTCCGGGCCGAATCCCACCGCGTACGACATCGAGCAAATGTATCCCCATGTGGGCGCCCTGCCGAGGCAGGACGATCGATACAACACCGCGCCCTATCGTTACGGTTTCCTCGCGTGCCCGGATCCTTACGCCGAGCCCGGAACGCGCGCGAGCGCCTGTTACGCCCGATTCGACCACCAGACCAAGAGGGACACGCTGTTCCGCGCCGGAAACGCAACGACGCTCGCGGAGTGTTGCTTCGCGCCGAAGTCCCGAGACGCCCGTGAAGGCGAGGGGTACCTCATGGGTCTGGCGACGCGGAACGACCAGAACGGCCGGTCGGACCTGGTGATCCTCGACGCCGAGCGCCTGGACGAAGGTCCGGTGGCCACCGTCATGCTGCCGATGCGGGCACCGGGCCAGGTCCACGGATGGTGGGTACCGGAATCGCAGCTCGTTCAGGAAGCCTGAGACGCGGCATGAGAACTCTGGCCACGCTGGCCGCTTCCGCCCTGCTTTTCGCGGCGTGCACGCCATCTCCCGACGCGGGCCTCGATAACACGTTGCGCACTCTCGAGCTTCGCAAGGAGCGCATCGAGGACGCAAACGACA
Source organism: uncultured Solibacteraceae bacterium (assembly GCA_964615925.1). Taxonomy (GTDB): domain Bacteria; phylum Acidobacteriota; class Terriglobia; order 20CM-2-55-15; family 20CM-2-55-15; genus JAJEDW01. The sequence goes on along the minus strand of CAZTTI010000242.1, from coordinate 3,541 downwards.
TCAAGAGACTCCAAAGGGCGTACGGATATTACGTCGACGAGGGGATGTGGGACGAGGTCGCCGACCTCTTCTCCGAGGATGCATCGGTCGAATACGGGCTCGACGGCGTCTACATGGGCCGCGAGCGCATCCGCGAATACCTCTATGCCCTCGGTGGCGGAACGTCGGGGCTTTCCGAAGGCCAGTTGAACGAACACTTCCAGCTCATGCCCGTCGTCACGGTCGCGCCGGATGGAATGACGGCGAATGGACGCTGGCGCGGGCTGATCCTCGCCGGACAGCTTGGTGAGCAGGCACTGTGGGGCGAAGGACCCTACGAAAACGAATATGTGAAGGAAGACGGCGTCTGGAAGATCTCGAAGCTCCACTGGTTCCAGAGCGTGATCGTGCCGTACGAAACGGGTTGGATGAACACTGAAGACCCAACCGGCGGCGTGTTCGTCTCCGCCGTGCTCGCGCCGGATGCACCCCCGACGGTCGAATACGAAACGTGGCCCGGAACCTACCTCCCCCCGTTCCATTTCCCGAACCCGGTCCTGGGTGCCGGCCCCGCGCCTCCACCCGTCGAAAGCAGCGAACGTCCCGCCCCATCGGGCTCACTGGAAAACCGCGCTGCCACCCTGGCCCAGGAGATCGGCCTCCTCGAGGACGAAAACGCGATCGAGAACCTCCAGCGGTCGTATGGTTTCTACACCGACAAACAGCTCTGGTCCGAAGCGGCGGATCTCTTCGCCGACGACGGCACGATCGAGATCGGCGGTTCGGGGGTTTATGTCGGACCGGATCGAATTGGAGAGTATCTGGGGACCCACGGTCCGGAAGGTCCCCAGGACGGGCGCCTCTTCGACCAGATGCAACTCCAGCCCGTTGTCCACATCGCCCCGGACCGGCAGACGGCTCGCGCACGGTGGCACATGTTCGCGCAGGAAGCCGTGTCCGGCGAGTTCGCTCACTGGGGACTCGGAACGTACGAGAACGAATACGTCCAGCAAGACGGCGTCTGGAAGATCCAGAGCCTGCATCAATACACGACGATGTATACGCCGTACGAGGACGGATGGGGCGTGACGGCCCTGCCTCTCAACGCACCCTCGCCCGCGCTCCCACCCGACCGGCCGCCCACGATCGAATACGACGCGTATCCGGGCGTTTTCGTCGCGCCGTTTCATTACGAGAACCCGGTGACTGGCGCCAGTGTGTACGCGGAGTCACCCGGCGACTACGCGGTCGAAGGGGTCGTCTCCGAGGACACGGTCGCGGAACTGGACCGCCGGTTGACGCGCCTCGAGGACTTCGACGCGCTCGAACGCCTCAACGCCATCTACGGCTATTATCTCGCCCGCAACCAGTGGGACGACCTCGCCGGCATTTTCACGCCAAACGGCGGGACGATCGAGATCGCCCTGCGCGGCGTTTACATCGGCCCGGAAAGCGTCCGGCGGAATCTCGATCTCTACGGCGAAGCGGGCATCCATCACGGCCTCCTCCACAACCACATGCAGTACCAGCCCGTGATCACGGTCGTCGACAGCCAGTCGGCGAAGATGCGTTCGCGCGCCTTCAGCATCATGGGCCAGTGGGGAGCGTACGCGCAGTGGATGGGGGGCGTCTACGAGAACGAGTTCATCAAGGAAGATGGCGTCTGGAAGATTCTCCACGACCACGTGTTCAACACGTATTTCGTACCGTACGCCGTGGGTTGGAGGGACGCCACGTTCCGCCCGCCTCCGGGCGTCAACCCGAACAACCCGCCGGACGCGCCGCCGACGGTCCAGTTCGACATGTACCCGCGGGCGTTTCTGCCCCCGTTCCACTATCCGAATCCTGTCTCGGGCGCCGGGCCGCCAGAATGGACGCGGCCGGAATCCGCGTCGAACTGAATCGATTTCCGAGGGGGGCGAGTTCCTTTGACTCCGAGTCCCGGGAGCGTTAGCGTGGAACCACGATACGGCGGTTGGTGAAGAGGACTGTCGGAGCTCTTGCCCCGACTCAATACAAAACGGACGCTCGAACCAACGCCCCCTGTCTCAACAAAAGCCCAGTGGCGCCGCTGGGCTTTTGTTGTTGTCAGGCTCCTTTTTCACCCGCTACAGACTTCGATTCTCAGCCGATCGATCTGTGATAATTTGGAATCATTACTCCCAGTTTGCGGCACAAAATGGAACTTCAAGGTCGATTTTTCAAGCCTCCCATCCAAGCCTGACGACGTGTTGCGCGCATACGCGTCGCTCTACATCGACGAAGAGGTCCGCCTCGAAGGATGGGCCCGCAACGTCGGCGCATTCGCTCGATTCCTCGAAGCGGTGAGCTTCTCGCACGGATCGGTCTTGAACGTCTCCGCTGTCTCCAGGGAGTGTGAAGTCGAACGGAAGACCGTGGCGACCTACATCGAGGTCCTCGAAGATCTGCTGCTGGCTTTCAGGGTCCCTGTCTTCACGAGGCGAGCCCGGCGTAAGACGACGGAACATCCCAAGTTCTTCCTCGTCGACAGCGGCGTGTTCCGCGCTCTGCGACCTCGCGGACCTCTCGACCGGCCAGAGGAGATCGAGGGCGCGGCACTCGAAGGACTCGTCGCCGAGCACCTTCGGGCCTGGATGGCTTACGGCCAGTGGGACGCCGGGCTGTATTTCTGGCGAACTCGCTCTGAGGTCGAAGTCGACTTCGTCGTATACGGGAGCGCCGGGTTCTGGGCTCTGGACGTGAAAAACAGCGCGCGCGTTCGCGCCGAAGACCTCCGGGGATTGAAGGCGTTCGGCGAAGACTACCCCGAAGCCGAGCTGGCCCTGCTCTATCGCGGATCGCATCGCGAACGCCGGGGACGCATCTGGATCCTTCCGGTCGAGAGCTTTCTCCGGTCGCTCCACCCGGGCCGGGGCCTTCCCCTCACCGCACCTTGATATATTTGATCAGCCGCTGCGGACGCGGCTCCCCGGCGTAGATATTCCCGTCCCGGTCCACGGCCAGCGACTCGGCGCCGCTGCCACCCGCCGTGATCGGCGGGTTGTCGCCCGTGTCGAGGATGAAGTACTCGACCCAGCCGGTTTCCACGTCGCCGATGCGGATGCCCTTCTCCCAGCCGGGATTCTGCTCCAGATCCGACTCGGAGTCGGCAACGTAGATCCGGCCCTCGGGGTCGATCGCGATGTCGCTGGGCATCCCGAACTGGGTCCAGCGATTAATGTAGTTGCCGTCCTGGTCGAAGATCACGATGCGCTGGTTCTGGCGGTCGGCCACGAAGAGCCTTCCCTCGGCGTCCATCGCTATCGCATGCGGTCCCCGCAACTGGCCCGGTCCATACCCGGTTCCGCCAAACTCCGAAATATACGTCCCGTCGCTCGAGAGCTTGACGATGCGGTTGTTGCCGTCGGTCGGATGGCCGTCCACGACAAAGATATCCCCGTTCGGCGCGGTGATGACGTCGCTCGGCGCGTTGAACTGCGTCCGGCCGCTTCCCGCGACTCCGGCTTCGCCCAGCGTCATCAGGACCTCGCCTTCGCGCGAGAACTTGAACACCTGGTGTCCGATCCGCCGGTCGCCTTCG
>CAZTTI010000241.1:0-10305 GCA_964615925.1 uncultured Solibacteraceae bacterium | reverse complement strand
GCTCGCGTTCGTTATAGACTTTCAGCGAAGGGCCCTCAAGGTCCGGCGCAACGCCCACGATCCCGCCCGCACCGAAGTTTGGCTGGAAGCCGTCGTTCCCGCTCCCCCCGTTCTGTTGGCCCGTCTGGTTCGCTGCGCCTTGCTGGTCGACACCGGTAAACGTGCTGCCAATACCGCTGATTCCGCCACTGAACTGAAATCCCCCCGCTGTCGAAGTACCCCTCGGCTGAATAAACGCGCCGGTCCCGTTTCCGCCGCCAGAGCCGGAATTGTTTCCACTCCCGCCGAAACCGCCGCCTCCCGGTGTGATGGATTGACCGAAATTCGCATTCCCGCCAAAGGCGCCTCCGGCGTTCGACCCGAATCCCGCGCCCCCGGTGATGGCCCCACCGAAGTTCGCATTCTGGCCGGCGGTGCCACCGCCGAATCCGCCCCCGCCACCAAAGCCACCCCCAGTCACGGCGGCGCCGAAGTTGGCGTTCTGCCCGGCCGTTCCCCCGCCGAATCCGGCTCCAGGCCCGCCGCCGGCATTGCCGCGGGCATTGCCGCCGAAACCGCCGTCTCCTCCAAATCCACCACCGAATCCGCCGCCAAATCCGCCCCCGAAGTCCCCTTGGGAACTGTTGACGCCTGGACCACCCGCGCCGCCGTTGCCGCCCTGCCCCTCGTCACCGCCGCCCCCACCCGCGCCGGGCACAGCCTGCATCGACGGGAATGCCAGCACCGCCGTGGTTCCGATCGACGCCGAGAGCGCGTTGGACGAAGATTCGCCGAAGGCCTGGCCGTCCATTCCCTGGAACATACCCCCGCCGTCCATCAGGTTGTCGTAGATCGTCGAACCCTCGATGGTTCCGTCCCCGTTGACGGTCAGCAAACGAAACGGGGCACCCGTAAACGGGTCGGTGTACTCCTTGCGCAGGGACCGGATGCCGTTCGTGTCGAAGAGGGCATCGAGATCGGGAGGATAGATGCCATTCTGCCGCTGGTACTTCAGGATCGCGCGGACGTATTCTTGCGCGCGGAAGATCAACTCTTCTTCCATCTCGCGCTGCTGTTGCATTTGATACGCGGGAACGCCGACGGCGAGCATCACCGACGCTGCGGTCAGGAAAAGAATCAACGCCGCGAGTGTGAATCCCCGCTCACTGGTGGCGCCGGATTTCATGGATTCTCCTCGACCCTGGGAAGCCGTTCGGTCCGGTTGAACTCCAGGTCTTCGACCTCCACGTAGTCCATCGCGACCATGCTGATGCGGTACCTCCCCAGAAGAACCTCGTCTTCGATCGCCTCGAAGCGGCGGCTTCCGTTCATGTCGAAAAGATAAGCCCGGATCGGGCCGTCGCCAACCCGCGAGTACCCGTTGTATTCGAACGGGATCGGGGGTGGCGGTGGGGGCGGCGGCTGGGGCTGGAATACCGTCGTCCGTACCGGTTCGGGTTCCGGTGGCGGGGGTGGCGGTGGCGCCTCCGACGGGGGCTCGGGACCGTATTGGAAGATGTTTCGACGAGGCCCGCCGGGCTCTTCGGTCTCTTCCATGCGCCGCCTGCTCCATTCGGCGGGCAACTCCACCGGATCGAAACGCCCCGTCCCGATCGCCGGCGCACCGGGACCGACGGCTCCCACACCGAGCGGAGGCGAGGACGATCCGCTCTGGTACCACCAGGTCGCGGCCAACATGACCAGCAGGACGAGGAGGACTTTCAGGCGTTTCTGGTCGGCGGCGTTCATTGCGCGTCAAAATACGTCGTGAAGTTCAGCAACATGCTCAACTCGTCCGGCTGTTCGGTCCCGGCCCGGGCCAGGCTGATCTGGTCCAGGATGAAAAACGTCTCCGATTCCTCCAGCGCACGGATGAAGCGCGTCAGCGAATCATAGTCCCCGAGAAGCGGCATGTTGATGTTCACCGCGTGCAGGCCGAACTGCGGCTCCTCGGTGTATTGATACGTCACGCGCTGGGGGCTCAGGCCGGCGAACTGCGCCTGGCGCTCCTTTTCCAGGATCAACGCGGAGAAACCCTCGCGCCTGGGAATCACACGTTCGGAAAGAAACCCGAGCCGCTCCGACTGGGCCGCGTCAAGCTGTCCGTCCATATCCTCGAGGCGTTCGAGATGCGCGGTTCGCACGACGATCTCCGCCTCGAGACGCGCGATGTCGCCGGAGACTGCGGAAACGCCCTCTCCGGCCGGAGCGAAAACCAGGAAGTAGAACGCGGCGTTGGCGATCGCAGCTAGAGCGACGACCCCCGCAAACGTATACTGCAGCTTTTCTCGCGGATACAACGCCCTCATTCCTCCCCCAGAACCACCGGCGGGATCGCCGCGGCGTCGTAGTTCACGTCGATGAGCATGCGCGTTTCCTCTCGGCCGTCGACGATGCCGCGTTCCTCGATGCTCACGACCACGTTGCTGAAAGCCGGGCTGTTCTCCAGATCCGAGAGGAACCGGCTCAGGTCGTCCACGCTCCGGCCCCGCGCTTCCATGCGCAGGCGCACGTCGCCGAATCCGTTGATCCCGGGAGCCAGGCTCACCAGGTACACCCACCGCGGCATCGTCTCCTCCATGTCCAGCAGCAGCGTGGTCCAGGAAAATCCCTTGCGCGCCAGGATCTGATTCAGGAAACGGACTTCCTCGGCGGCGGCGGCCGAATCAGGGCGGCCCAGGCGGAGCTCGAACTCGGCGACTCGCGCGCCCAGCACGTTCCACTCCTCGAGCGCCACCTGCTGGCCGGCGCGGAGCCCGGCGAGCTCGGACGAGGCGGCCTGATATGCAAAGAACTGCCATCCACCGAAACCGGCGAGCGCGACGAAGGTCCCCGCGAGAACGAGATTGGCCGCGCGATATCGCCGGAACGGACGTTCGGCCAGGTTGAAGCGGTAGCGGGAGCTCATGACTGCATCGCTCCCAGGGATGGCTTGACCCGGTCGGGCAGGTCGGCCGAATACAGCGGCTGGACGCCGAGACCGAAGGACTCGATCGCCGCGCGCACAGACTCCAGGATTGTCCGATCGTCGAGATCCACGCAAAGGATGGCGCTGGTGATTCCCGGCCGGTCCCGATCCTCCAGGAGATGATCCTGGTAATACATCAACGTCGGGTGCACGGCCTCCTCAATGGGGCCCGAGCGCGGAACCTTCCGGTAGAACGCAAGCTTCCCGCCACGAACCACCGCGCTGGCGATCGACCCCGGGGCCACCTTGACGAACAGGCGATCCTTCTCGACGGCGGCGTCGCCGGCGGCGGCGGCCACGTCGCCGACGAGATTGAGCGCGGCCGTGGTGGACGGGCAGATGATCCCCGGATGCAGGCCCAGGTCCTGGATGACACGTTCGTATTGTGCGGTGACGCTCGACGGGGACAAGACCGCCACGAGCCGCGTGGACCCGTTCGTCGACATGGTGGCATAGGCGACGCGCGCAAGCGACACGTCGAAGGGAACGTGTTTCTTGAGCTTCCAGCGGATGAACTGGACGCGTTCGGATTCCGCGCCGGACAACGACTCGGCTTCGACCAGAGAGATCCGGACCGCGTCGTCGGGAATGACGACGATCAGCTCGGATCCGCCGAAACCGGCTTCTTCCAGGCATGCTTCGAGGGCGCTTCGGACGACGGCTCCATCGGCGATGTTGACTCCCTTGACGTCCGGCGTGACCACGCCGTCGGGCAGGGGGCGTGTCGCCGCCGCCGCCACGCCCTTGCGGTCCTTGGTCGCTTCGACCACCACGACGCCGCCGGGGCGCAGCTCACACGCCCACCGTGGGAGGTCCGGGCCGAAAAGGCCGCCGAATACGCGGCTCACTGGAGCCCACTATTCAATGAACGTCACCCGGTTGATCTCCCGTAACGTCGTCGTCCCGGCGATAACTTTCTGAATCGCCGATTCCCGGAGGAATGTCATTCCCTCATCGTGAGCCGCGCGTTTGATCTCCGATGAGGGACGCTTCTCGATGATCATCTCGCGAATGTGGTCGGAAAGGTCCAGGAGTTCATGAATCGCCGTCCGGCCGCGGAAACCGGTGCCGTTGCACTCCAGGCACCCCTCACCTTCGTAGAAAACGGCGTCGGCAAAGCGATCGCCGTCCAGGGCCGACTCGGTCAGGAACTCCTTCGAATATTCGACAGGTCGTTTGCAATTCGTACAGATCAGCCGGACCAGTCTCTGGGCAAGAATGCAGTTCAGCGCGGACACGAAGTTGTACGGATCAACCCCCATGTTCAGAAATCGGCCCAGGACATCGACGACGTTGTTGGCATGCACGGTCGTGAAAACCAGGTGTCCGGTCAGGGCGGACTGGATGGCGATCTGCGCAGTCTCCATGTCGCGGATCTCCCCGACCATGATCTTGTCCGGATCGTGACGCAGGATGGACCGCAGACCGCGAGCGAACGTCAGGCCCTTCTTCTCGTTCACCGGTATCTGGGTGATGCCCTGGATCTGGTATTCGACCGGGTCCTCGATCGTGATGATCTTGTCCTCGTCGTTCCGGATCTCCATCAGCGCACCGTACAACGTCGTGGTCTTACCGCTCCCCGTTGGCCCGGTCACGAGGACCATCCCGTAAGGCTCGTTGATGTACCGGCGGAACAGCCGGACCTCCCTCTCGGAAAACCCGACGACGTCGAGGCTCAGCGAGCGGAACTCCTCGTTGATGGACTCCTTGTCGAGGATTCGTATCACGGCATCTTCACCGTGGATGGAGGGCATGATGGACACGCGGAAATCGATGGAGCGGCCCTTGTACCGCGTCTTGAACCGGCCGTCCTGCGGCACGCGCCTCTCGGAGATGTCCAACTCCGACATGACCTTGATGCGCGAGATGATCGTGGCGTGGTGCTCGCGCGCGATCGGTTCCATGGCCCGGCGCAGCGACCCGTCGATCCGGTACTTGACCAGGACCTCCGACGCGCCGGTCTCGATGTGGACGTCGCTGGCGCGCCGCCCGAGCGCCGTGAAGATGATGGTGTCGACCAGCCGGATGATGGGGCTGGCTTCTTCCTGGGTGATCTTTTCGATCGTGATGGTCTCGTCGCCGCTTTCGTCCTCATGGATCAGCGCGAGCCGGAATCCTTCAGTGGCCTCGTCCAGGACCCGCTGGGAGGATTCGGACTTCTTGAGAAGCTCGTTGATCTCCGAACTGGCGGCCACCTTGATGACCAGGGGCCGGTCCAGGAGTGCGGCCACCTCGTCGACCGCGACCAGATCGCTCGGATCGGCCATCGCGATCACGAGCGACTCGCCCGCGAGCTCGAGGGGGACGAAGTTGTAACGGAACATCAGGTCCACGGGCATGGCACGCAGCAGGTCGAGGTCGAGGTGCACGTGGCCCAGGTCGACGAACTCGCGCCGATACCGCCGGGCGAGTTCCTTGGCCCGCTCCCGGTCGACCTGGCCGACCCCGCCGCCGTTCCCGGCGATCAGTTCACTTCCTGGTATGCGATCCGCCATTCGATCTTCCGAGTTTCGCTCCCCGGCACCCGATTCTCATATTCCGGGCCTCACACTCCGGCCGCGCCGATGCTGAAGATCGGCAGGTAGAGCGAGACCAGGATGGCCGCGACAAAGCCGGCCACGAAGACGAGGATCGCGGGTTCGACCCAACCCAACAGGGCCGTCAACCGGAGATCGAGGTCCTCGTCATAGAAATCCGCGACGTGGTTCAACATGTCGGGGAGCGCGCCGGTCTGCTCGCCCACTCCGATCATTTCGATCGCCAGCTCCGGGAACCGGCCTGTCTCCTCCAGCGCGTCGGCCAGCGAGGAGCCTTCCCGGACCCGTCCCACCCCATGCTGGATGGCCGCGCCGATGACGCGGTTCCCCGACGACTCGTGCGCAACCTCCAGCGACGAAACCAGGGGGATGCCACCCTGGAGCAACGTGGCGAGCGTCCGGGACAACTGCGCCATCGCGAACATCGTCCACACGGTCCCCAGAACGGGGATCCGGAGCTTCAGGTCGTCGAGCCACGTCCGCCCCCCAGACGACCGCGCCCACAATCGGAACACGACGAGTCCGCCGATCGCGAGGGGCACGAAGACGACGGCGCCCGACTGGACGCTGTCGGACACTGCGATCAGAACCTGCGTCGGATACGGCAAATCCGTGCCGAGCCCCGCGTAGAGTTGGGAGAACTGCGGGATTACGTAGGTCAGGATCACGCTGACCATCACTATGGATAGGACAACCAGGAAAGCCGGATAGATCAATGCATTCCGGAATTTCTTCGTGGCCGTGAGCATCGTTTTCTGATACCCGACGTATCGCGTGATCACCTCCACCAGGTTGCCGCTGCGTTCCCCGGCGAAGATCGACGCCGTGTACACGGTGGGAAACACGCCTTCCTGCTCCATGGCGTCGGAAAGTGAGGTCCCGGAGACAATGCGCTCGCGTACCGCGGCCAGGTGACCGCGGAGGGCGGGGTTGGCGATGCGGCTCTCGAGGATTTCCAGGGACCGGATGATGGGAAGGCCGGCCCGGATCAGGGCCATGAACTGCTGGTTGAAGAGCAGGAAGTCGTCATGCCGGAACCCCAGGCGCCGCCGTCGCGGGAGCGAGAGCGACCGGCGCTGCCGGATCGCGAGCGGGAGGAAGCCCTGCTCCTCGAGCCGGCGGCGCACGTCGGGTTCGTCGTGGCCGGTCTGGACCGCGTCGACGACCTCACCGTTCGGCTTGCTGTACCTGCAGTGAAACTCCATAGCGGATTTCGAGGACGGCAAGCCGCGTCAGCGACAACCTCGATCAGAGGCCCTCGACCAGACGCACGCCGGGAGGCGGAACGAATCGGAACAACTCCTCATCCAGGTTTTCATTGCTGTTCACGTTGCGGAACACGAACTCCGAGGAGTAGCCGTCGTCCGATTCCAACACGAATCTCACGATGTCGTAGGTCTCGGAGTCCACCTCGAGACGCAACGACCGGAAATCGTCGCTCTCATCGGGAGCGATATCCAGCACACAGGCGCCGGGGACCACCGGTTCCCCAACCGGTCGCGTGATCCTCCCTTCGAACTCCCTTTCGAGATCGGACCTCCCGAGCAGCAGCATGAACGGAAGACGGTCGTCGACGGTTTCATCGAAACGGCCATGGCGGACCTGCCGATCCGCGGGCACGTAGGAATACACTTCGGAGCCATCGGTCACGAAGAGCTTTTCCTCGGGAATCCGGTATTCCCAACGGGCCATGTTGGGCCGCCTCACGTATACATGACCCTCCTCGACCAGGGTTTGGTTCAATCCATCGCGCTCGCGCTGGACGAATTCGGCGGAAAAATCGCGCGTGTTCTCCAGGCGTTCCTCCACCGCGGTCACCAGGCGGCCGATCCCGACACATTGGGCCAAAGCATCCACGGGGACGCAAAGTAATGAGAACAATACGGTAACCAGTGTGTACTTCACCGTTCCTCCCCGAAGTCGACAGACGCCCCAGTGTACCAGCCGCACACCGGAGGAAACGCATTCGACCGGTGCGGGATTGCACCGGTCGAGCCGCTTGAGGTTTTGGACGGGAGACGATCCCGGAGGGTACAAGAAAGGCGTGTCTGAAAACCCGGTGTCCGGCCGTCTACTCGACCGGAGCCCCGGCGAGTCCGGCCGGAGCGCGGCCGGCCGTCGTGGTGTACCGCACGACGTAGTCCGGATCGGTGTAGTAGTCGTACCGCCCCGTCCCAGGCCCCACGGCCGTCGCGGTGGCGAGATAGTTCGCGCCGCCCTCAAGGACCTCGATTCCGAGCACGTAACCGGAGATGCCGCCGGAGTCGTACCGGGTGTCGAGGAGTCCGTCGACGACCAGGTCCGGCAGCGGCGCGAACGTGTCGTAAGTCGACATGTAGATGCTTTCGGCGACGCTGACCTGCTTCAGGTTGGACACCGCGGACGTCTCGTTCGCCGATTGCCGCGACCTGAGGAAGCTCGGCAGCGCCAGCGTGGAGAGGATCAGGATGATCCCCACCACGATCAAGAGCTCCAGAAGTGAAAATCCTTTGTTTCTTTGGTGCATGGTGTTCACGGCCTGCCTCCCATATTCAGGTCCGGGATCGTTGTCCAAGGTGCGGCCTTCCCGGTCCCCAGGACCGGGAAGTTCCCGCGATCGGTCACTACTGGACCGGCTGGCCCCCGTCGGCGCCGCCGGAGTAGCGCACGACACCGTCGGGTCCGCTGTAGTAATGGAAACGACCGGTGTTCGGCGAGACTGCGGACGCCACGACGAGGTAGCTCGTGAAGTCGCCGCCCGGCGAGTCATCCGAAACGTCGTAAGAGTACCCGCTGACGGTTTCGCCCGCGTCGAATCGCTCGTCGATCATGCCATCCGTGATCAGGATCGCCATATCGTCAGCGTACTCTCCCTGATGACTGGACATATAGGTGACCTGGGCCGTGTTGATCGTCCGGAGATTGGCCACCGCGCCCGACTCGTTCGCCGCCTGGCGCGAACGGAGCAGGCTGGGGATGGCAATGGTCGCGATGATCAGAATGATCGCAACCACGATCAGAAGTTCGAGAAGCGAAAAACCACGATTGTTCTTCATTGCGGAAAGTTCCTCCCTGAGTTCATCATTTTCGAAGCCTGGCCGGAAAACGCCGATCGCAGCGTTTGGTCCGGCACGTGCTCCAACGCGCGGTGATGCTGAGAACGTCCCGGAGGATCTCTCAGCCGCTCACGAGGGGATCTTGGCAATCGGATGACCACTCAGAAAGTCCATTTATTATCAGTATGTTAGTAATTCAGCCTTACGGCTCTCGATGACAGATTTTGTCACCCGACTGACGCAAAACCGCATCGGCAACGGCCCCCAACTCGCGGTCCTGGCCGGCGCGATCGGGCTGGTGGCCCTCGCGCCGTTTGGAGGGGCTTCGACCCATCCGCTGTTTTTCCTGATCGACCGGATCGGGATGATGGCGTTGATTCTATTCTGCTTGTGGCAGCTTGCCGGGAGGACCACACCGGACTTCCCCGCCGCGGCCTACATCCTCGCCGGCACTTTCCTGGCGTTGATGGGAATCGCGGTCTGGGCCAGCCCCGGTCTCAACGCCACGGGAGAGGCCATCTGGTTCGAACACCTGTGGTTTGGCCTCTTTTTCGTGGTTCTGGCCCGGTTTGCCATGACGTGTCCCATCCAATGGCGAACGGCCCTCCTCGCGGGCGTCGTCGCGGTGGCCGGAATCCATCTCGCCATCGGTCTGGCCATGGGCGCTTCAGGCGCCAGCCGTGTCGACAATCTTTTCGGGAATGCCAATCATTTGGCGGCTTTTTTCCTGCCGGCGCTGGGGATCTCGCTGGCCGGCGTCGTCACCCGGGGCAACATCCGCTGGAGGGTGGCCGCTGGCGTGTCCGCACTCGGCCTCTTCTACGGGATCACGCTGACGCTCTCCCGCGGTGCGGTCCTGGCCGCCCTGGGCATGGTCGCGGTGGCCGTCCTCACGAGCGGGAGAAAGAAGGTGATCGTGCTGGCCGGGGCCTTGGGCCTCGTCGCGGCGATTGGAATCGCGGCCGCCAGCCCGGCGCTGGTCGCCCGCTTCACCGATCGCGGCGACACCGACCCCTACAACTACCAGCGCGCCGCGATCTGGCAATCCACGGCCGCGATGATCGCCGATCACCCGGTGCTGGGCGTCGGTCCCGGACGTTACGACGAGGTGGCACGGCGGTACCGTCCGGCGGTGGAAGGCGGGATCGCGCGCTACATGAAGCGCCAGGCCATCGCGCACAACGAATATCTCCACTACGCGGCGGAGGCCGGAGTTCCGGCCGCCCTCGTATTGCTCGCCCTGATCGCGGGTGGAATCATCGCCCTCTGGAAAGCGCACGCGGAGGAACCTCGGGCCTTTCACGACCGCGCGGCCCTCATCGCCGTTGCCGGGGTCCTCGCCCACGGCATGGTCGACAACGTCTTCACGGTCCCTGTGCTGCTCGCCACGTTCCTCACGGTGGCGCCCGCCCGGGGCCCGCTCCTTCGCCAACGGCAGGTGCCCGCCCTCGGAAGTGGATGGCCCCGCGTGCTCGCCGCCACGGCGTTCGCCAGCCTCGTCCTGATGTCGACGCTGGCTCCGGCCCTGGCCTTCGGGCTCAACCGCCTGGGAAGCGCCGCGCTCGAAGACGGCGACACCGGGCGCGCGGTCCAACTCCAACGGTTCGCGCTGGCCGCGCGATCCAGCGAGGCGACGTTGATGTTGAATCTGGGGAACGCGCTGTTCGCCGAGTTTCGCGAAACGGCGGACCTGCACACGCTCCACATGGCGGAGGCCTATTTCCGTCGGGCCTCGGAGGCCACCCCCGACCTGCTCGAACCGCGGCTCCAGGCCGTCGACGCCCTC
>CAZTTI010000240.1:0-3433 GCA_964615925.1 uncultured Solibacteraceae bacterium | reverse complement strand
CGCCAGGTCCGGGCAGTCGACCTGGACGAGGAGACCGGCTTTCGCGATCGTCTCGTATTCGGACCGCATCGCGGTCGCGATGCCCTCCAGGTATTCCTCGTGGCTCTTGTAATACTCGTTCGGCTGGAAGACGGCGACCGTGCCGGGCGACACCGCGGTCAGGAAACCTTCTGTAGCGCCGACGGTCGACATCGCCTGTTTCATCCGCGCGATGTCGTCCTCAAGCGGCTTCATGTCCTTGACCGAAATCGGGCCCGTGCAGACCGGCCGGAGATATTTCGGCGTGGCGCCGGCGGCGGCGATCTTGTCCCGGTATTCGGGATAGTCGTCGAGATCCCGGGGCGTGGCGCGCGGGACGTTCCCGGGCTCGAATCCGTTCAGGCGATGCCGGATGTAGGTAGCGTAGCTGATCTTGCTGGTTTCGCCATCGCTGATGATGTCGAGGCCACATTCGGTCTGAAGGCGCGCCAGGTTCGAGACCGACCGCAACATCGTCTCGTAGAACTGGCCCGGATCGCAGGCGTCGCCCCGATCCTGCGCGAACAAGAGGTCCACCACCTCCTGGGTCCGCGGCAGGCTGCCGACGTGCGTGGTGAGAATGCGATCGGTGCTGGTCTTCATCCCGGACGTCTCCTTCAGCTCCCTTGGAGGCAGCTTGATCGATGGCTTTCTCCTTGCCGGTCGCCAAGGGCCTCGCCACGCTGAGGTCCAAAGCAGACAGGCCGGGACCGAACCCGGACTGCGCCCGGACTTCGAGGCTGGGGACGTAGGTCGGTGGATTATAGTAGCGTCCAGGGGGGCATTGTAAAGCGCCGGAGGAATTCCGTTCCGCTTTTCGAAAAATCTCATGCCGGAAGTATTCATCGCGTCGGCGGTTCGGACACCGATCGGAAAGTTTGGCGGAACGCTCGCGCCGATGACGGCCGTCGAGCTCGGCACGATCGCCGTGAGGGAAGCGCTCGCCCGCGCCAACGTCGCTGCCGACCGTGTCGACGAGGTCCTGATCGGGCAGGCCCGCCAGGCCGGTAGCGGCCCCAATCCCGCCCGGCAGGTGGGATACCGCGCGGGGATTCCGGAAACCGTGCCGGCAACGACCATCAACATGGCGTGCGGGTCCGGCCTCAAGTCGATCATGCTGGGCGCCGACCAGATCGCCTTGGGCCGGGCCCATGTCATCGTTGCCGGCGGGATCGAATCCATGAGCCGCGTGCCGTATCTCGTCGAGGGCGCCCGCTGGGGCCTCCGGCTGGGCCACGGGGAGCTGACCGACGGCATGTATCGCGACGGATTCCATTGCATGCTGGCCGATATGGTCATGGGCGAGACGGCGGAAAAGCTGGCCCAGATGCATAGGATCTCCCGGATGGAACAGGATGAGTACGCCTTGGAGAGCCAGCACCGCGCCGGGGCGGCGCAGGCATCCGGCCGCTTCGCGGAAGAACTCGTACCGGTCGACGTTCCCGGGCGGAGGGGGCAGACTGAAACATTTTCCGCCGACGAGCACGTCCGAGCCGACGTCACCATCGAGAAGATGGGTACGCTGCCGCCGGTTTTCTCGAAGAGCGGAACCGTGACGGCGGGGAACTCATCGGGAATCACCGACGGGGCGGCAGCGACGGTCCTGGCCTCCGGAGACGCCGTTCGAAAGCATGGGCTCAAACCGCTGGCGAGGATCGTCGACTATGCGGTTGCCGGCGTCGATCCCAGGATCATGGGAATTGGGCCTGTACCCGCGACCGAAAAGCTCCTCGCCAGGACGGGAATGGATCTGGACGACTTCGGCCTCGTGGAACTGAACGAGGCGTTCGGAGCGCAGGTTCTGGCATGCCTCAGGGAGCTACCCATCGATCGGGACCGGCTGAACGTCAACGGCGGGGCGATCGCGATCGGGCATCCGATCGGGTGTACCGGCACTCGGATTGTCGCAACGCTGGTCCATGAGATGCTGAAGCGCGACGTGAAGAACGGGCTTGCAACTCTTTGTATCAGTGGAGGAATGGGGGCCTCTATAGGCGTCGAGAAGGTTTGAAATGAAACGGACCTGCCTGACGATGAACGGAAACCTGAACAGAGTCTCTCGCGCCGCCCTGGTACTGCTCGCCGCCGTACCGTGGGCCGTTTTCGCCGGTTGGGTGCCGGTCCCGCAGGGGACTTATGACCACCCGGCGATTCAGTACGCGACGTCCCGACCGGCCGATCCGGTCGCCTTGCTTCAGGAGCGGATCGACGCCAGTGAAGTCACACTCGACTACGATGCCGGCTGGGGGTACCTGCGCGCAGTCCTCGAGCAACTCGACGTCCCGGTCAACTCACAGAGCCTCGTCTTCTCGAAGACCAGCCTCCAGGTCGAGAATATCGGACCCCGGGCGCCTCGCGCCCTGTACTTCAATGACGACGTCTTCGTCGGCGCCGTTCGGGACGGCACGGTTCTCGAGCTGGCGTCGATGGATCCGCGGCTCGGCCCGGTGTTCTATATCCTCGATCAGGACGGCGAGACTCCGCCGCGGTTCGAGCGCCGCGTGTCGGAGTGCCTTCTCTGCCACGACTCGCCGACGGGGCCCGCAGGCGTGCCCGGCCTCATCATGCTGTCGGTGCTTTCCGACGCCCGCGGTTTCCCGGTATCGCTCGAACATCTGGTGGTCACCGAAGACGAGACGCCCCTTGAGGAACGCTGGGGCGGGTGGTATGTGACGGGAACATCCGGAAACCAGATCCACCGGGGCAACCACGTCGTCGACCGCTCGCTCGGCGAGACTCGGACGTACCCGGAAAACGCGAACTGGACCACGACCTCGAACCTGACCGCTCTCGACCCCTACTTCGACACCGGCGTCTACCTCAGCGGCCACAGCGACATCGTGGCCCTGATGGTGCTGGGCCACCAGACCCGGATCCAGAACGCGATCACGAGGGCGAACTACGAGGTGCGCGCCGCGATCCACGACGAAACAGTCTCGGGCGCGCTGACGCCGGGGGAAGGACAAATCCGAATCGAATCCGCGATGAATGCCCTGCTGGATGCGATGCTCATCGCCGACCGGGCGCCGCTCACGTCGCCCGTTCGGGGCACGACGCGGTTTGCCGAGGAGTTCGAGGCTCGGGGGCCGCGGGATTCTCTCGGCCGTTCGTTGCGCGATCTCGACCTGGAGCGAAAGCTCTTCCGTTACCCGATGAGCTTCCTGATCTACTCGGACGCGTTCGACGACATCCCCGAGCGCGGCCGGCGGTTTTTCTACGACCGGCTCTCCGAGCGTCTCGCGGAAGCCCCGGCGGCACCGCCGTTCGACCCTCTCGCGCCGGGCGACCGGCGTGCGGTTGTCGAGATCCTCGAGGAAACCAAGCCGGACTTCGGGTCGCGTTGACCGCGTGCGTCGTTGCCGGTCACTCCGCCTTATGATCGCGGGGCGACGAGTCCCCAACGGAGTGCGTGCGA
>CAZTTI010000239.1:0-13389 GCA_964615925.1 uncultured Solibacteraceae bacterium | reverse complement strand
GAACTGGGCGAACGCAGCCAGCTCGCGATATTGGGCCAGATCCAGACGCAGGCTGCCGGCGACCTGGCGCATCGCCTTGATCTGGGCGCTGCCGCCGACACGCGAGACGGAAAGGCCAACGTTGACCGCCGGCCGGATGCCGGAGTGGAACAGGTCGGCTTCGAGATAGATTTGTCCGTCGGTGATCGAAATGACGTTCGTCGGGATGTAGGCGGAAACGTCGCCGGCCTGCGTCTCGATGATGGGCAGGGACGTCAGCGACCCCCCGCCGTGTTCGGCGTTCAGTTTGGCGGCGCGCTCGAGCAGCCGGGAGTGCAGGTAGAACACATCGCCCGGATAGGCTTCGCGGCCGGGCGGCCGGCGCAACAACAACGAGATTTCCCGGTACGCCGCCGCGTGCTTGGAGAGGTCGTCGTACACCAGGAGGACGTGCCGGCCCGAATCCCGGAAAAATTCGCCCATGGCCGTCCCGGAATATGGAGCCAGGAACAGCATCGGTGCCGGATCGCTGGCCGAAGCCGACACGACGATGGTGTATTCCATCGCGCCCGCCTCTTCCAACGTCTTGACGACCTGGCGTACCGTGGAGCGCTTCTGGCCGATCGCGACATAAATGCAGATGACGTCGAGGCCTTTCTGGTTGATGATCGTGTCGACCGCGACGGCCGTTTTCCCCGTCTGCCGGTCGCCAATGATGAGCTCGCGCTGCCCGCGGCCGATGGGGATCATCGCGTCGATCGGCTTCAACCCCGTCTGCAAGGGCTCCCGCACCGGTTGCCGGTCGACCACCCCCGGGGCTAGACGCTCGATCGGGTTGGCCTTGTCGGAGGGGATGTTTCCTTTTCCGTCGATCGGCTCCGCCAACGCGTCCACCACGCGGCCGATGAGCCCCTCTCCAACGGGGACCTCCATGATTCGACCCGTTCGTTTGACCTGGTCGCCCTCGCCGATCACGCTGGCTTCGCCGAGGAGCACGACTCCAACCTGTGCTTCTTCCAGGTTCAGGCACAGGCCCATGACCCCGTGCGGAAACTCGAGCAGCTCCCCGGCCATGGCTTTCTCGAGACCGTAGACGCGGGCGATCCCGTCACCCACGGAAATGACGCTGCCAACCTCGTTGACCTCGAGACCGGGGCGATACTGCTCGATCTGTTCCCGGATGATCTTGCTGATCTCTTCTGCTTTGATCTCCATCGGACTCCTGAATCCGCATCCGTCGGCCCGACAGGCTGTCGGCCGGGGAGGCGCGAACGCGCTTCGACGTCATCCCGCCAGCAGGCGGTCCTTCACTCCGGCCAGGTACTGGCGCAGGGAGCCGTCGTAGACGGTGCTCCCGACCTGGACCACCACGCCACCAATCAATGCGGGATCGTCCGCAACCGTCATGACGACGCGCTTTCCGAGCGCCTGCTCGAGCCGCAGGTTCACGCGCCCTTTCTCGGCCTCGTCCATGGGCGCCGCAGTGGTGACCGAGGCGCGGACGACACCGCGTTGCTGGTCCTCGCGGCGGCGAAACGCGTCGATGATCTCGTCGAGCAACGCGAGACGGCGGCGTTCGACCAAAAGGCCCAGGAGGAGGCGGACGCGGCCATCCAAGCCCAGCAGGCGGCCCAGATCGTCGAGGAACGCGTCACGCCGGTCCGCGGGAAACACGGGGTTGATGAGGATCTGGCGGGCGCCGGGATGATCGGAGAGGGCCGAGGAGATGGCCTCGAGTTGCTCCATCCCGGCCGAGGTTGCCCCGTCTGCGGACAGCGCGTCAAAAAGGGCACGTGCGTACCGCTCAGATACTACAGGCATAGTAGCGATGGTCTCCCGGCCTCCAGGTCCGCCGCCCGCCTGCCTCCGCTGGACGCAAAACGGCCAACGTCCACTCCTTTCATGAATATGGCGGTTTACGCCCGCACAGTGTGCCCCGGACGCCCTGACAACAAACGGGTTAGCCTAGCACCCGAGGTCCGCCGTGTCAACCCGTCCCGGGCGATGGTCATGCCCTGTTTCGGGCGGCGGGAGCGCCCTAAGGGGGCCCGGCATTTCCGGACGACGGCAATGTCGATGTTTCCCGAGATCCGGGAAACCCGCCGGTCAATCCATCCGAGTCGCCGTGATCGATCCCCATGCGGCTTTGTCCGGCGAGCACGCCGCCGTCTTCGATGACGAGGACGGCGGTTTCGATGTCGCCCCGAATCCGCCCTGACCGCCTCAGATCGAGCCGGTCCCGGACCACGACGGTTCCAGTGATGCGGCCGTGCACATCCACGGCGTGGGCCGTGATGTCGGCGTGGATCTCGGCAGATTCGCCGACGAACAGGGTTCCCTCGACGGCCACGCGGCCGTGGAATTCCCCGTCGAGCCGCAGGTTACCGGAAACTCGCAGCTCACCCACCACGCTGGTTTCGCGATCCAGAAATCCGCTCACCGCCGAATCCCTTCTCGTCGCCATCTTTTCCCTCCACACCCCTAGAAGCGGGCACCGGCCAAGCCGGCGTAGAGCCGGTCGCGCTCCTCGCGGGAGTGGTAGTGAATCTCGATCCGCCCCCCTGCCCCGTGCTGGCGAATCGTGACCTTCGTGCCCAGGGCTCTCTCCAGGGCGTCCACCCCCGCCCGCAGGTTGGGGTCCGCCGAATCGAGCCCCTGCGAACCCCGCGGCGCGGCGGTGGACGGGGGCCGCTTGACCTGTGCGACGAAGGCCTCGGCCTGGCGGACGGAGAGGCCGCCGCGAATCAATTCCCGGGCGGCGTCCACAATCTTGCCAGGATCTTCCAGGGACAGCAACACTTTGGCGTGTCCCGTCGACAGCTGGCCGGATTCGAGCCACCCGAGAACCTCCGCAGGAAGGCGCAACAGTCGCAGCATGTTCGCCACGCCGGCGCGGCTCTTTCCGACACGTTCGGCCACCTGGTCTTGCGTCAGCCCGAACTCCGACATGAGTCGTTGATAGGCGCGCGCCTCGTCGGCCGGGCTCAGGTCCTCCCGTTGGACGTTCTCGACCAACGCCAGCTCGAGCGCGTGGTGCTCCTCGGCGTCGCGGACAATCGCCGGGACTTCAAACAGGCCGGCCCGCTGCGCGGCGCGCCAGCGGCGCTCCCCGGCAATGATCTCGAAGACGCCTTCAGCGACCGGCCGAACGACCAGGGGCTGAAGCACTCCATGGCGGCCGATGGATGCGGCCAGATCGTCCAACGCATTCTCATCAAAAGACTTGCGCGGCTGATCCGCGTTCGGGACGATCCGGTCGATGGCGATTTCTCGGAGCCGGTCAGGCTCCAGATCCGGCGTACCCAGCAGCGTGCTCAGGCCGCGCCCCAGCGCTTTCCGTTCGGGCATGGATCACCTCCTTCGCCAGCCGTATATAACTCTCCGCTCCCTTCGAACGGATATCATAGAGCAAGATCGGCTGGCCATGACTCGGAGCCTCGCCGAGTCGAATGTTGCGGGGAATTTTCGTCTCGAAGAGTTGAGAACCAAAGAACGAAGACAGATCCGAACAAACCTGGCGCGCGAGCGTCGTCCGCTCGTCGAACATCGTGATCACCACGCCTTCGATTTCCAACCCGGGATTCTTCTGGCGCCGAATCTGCCGGACGGTCCCGATCAGCTCCGTAACGCCCTCGAGCGCGAAGTACTCGCATTGTATGGGGATTAGAACGCTGTTCGCCGCGATCAGCGCATTGACCGTCAACAGGTCCAGCGAAGGCGGGCAATCGATCAGGATGTAGTCGAAATCCTGCGTGATCGGCTGTATGGCCCGCGTCAGCCTCTGGTCGCGATCCTCCAGCGGGGCCAGCTCGAGCGTCACGCCGACGAGGTCGCGACTGGCCGGCGCCAGCATCAGCCCCCCCATCTCGGTGGGAACAATGATGTTGGCCAGCGGCTCGCCGTGGACCATCGCATGGTAGGTCGAGCGCTCGACGCTTCGCTTGTGGACCCCGAGCCCCGATGTCGCGTTAGACTGAGAGTCCAAATCGATCACGAGCGTCCGCATCTCGGCCGCGGCCAGCGAGGCCGCCAGATTGATGGAGGTCGTCGTTTTCCCGACCCCGCCCTTCTGATTGGAAATTGCGATGATGCGCGCCATGGATTCCCCCTTGGCAGCTTCGACGCTCCCGGGAGTGTTCCACGTGGAACATCGCCAGGGTTCGCTTCCAGGAAGCCGCCGCCGTCAACGATCCTCTCCCGGGTCGAACCCAGGAGAGGTCCCGGTGTCCGGGCCCATTTCGCCAAAGATCAAGCCGCGGCGGGTCGAACCGGGGAAGGACAGCACCTGGGCCGGCGCCTCGGGCACCCGGGAATCCCGGCCGGTGAACCATGCGATACGGGTCTCTGGGCCGCGTATCCGATTGATTTGATGCCACATGTCGTTCAGCGCCTTCACCCCCTGGAGGCTGATCCAGTCCGGAGGTCGCGGTTCGCCGTCCGCGCTGCGGAATTCCTCGACGAAATCAGAGAAACGAGAGGCATGAACCGTGCATTGGGACAACCCGAGCGCGCGGCACGCCTGATGCAGGAACACGGCCCGCTTCTTCCGCGCCTCGATCAGGTGTCCCAGCCGAAAACTCCCGCAGATCAGCCAGGGAATCGCCGGCGACCCGTTCCCGGAACCGACGTCGACGTACGTTCCGGTCGGGCGCAACCGCTCCAGTGCCCAGAGCGGCTCGACGATGAGGCGCTCCAGCCGCGCCGCCCCTTCGAGGGCGGTCAGGTTCATGGCCCGGTTCCAGCGGGAGAGGAGGGCCCAATAGGTCTCCAGCCGCACTCGTTCGGCCGGAGAACACGAGATTCCGCGGGCCTCGAGCTCGTGCTGGAGGCTCAGGGCGCGGGAACCCCATGACGCCGGTACGGCCCCAGGTGAAGGAGGACGACGGACAACGCCGCTGGTGTCATGCCCGGTATCCGGCTGGCCTGGGCCAGTGATGCCGGTCGGACGCGCGACAGCTTCTCGGCGGCCTCCGCCGAGAGCCCGGGCATCCTTGAGTAATCAAGATCCGGGGGCAGCTTTCGCGACTCGGCCTTACGCAGCTTTTCGATCTGCCGTTTCTGCTGTTCCAGATAACCGGCGTATTTGATTGCGGTCTCGACCGCGAGAACATCCTCCCGTCCGAGCGGCCGTGCCAGGTCGATCAGCCCCGCGCCGATCAGGCCCTCCAGCCGCACATCGGGCCGCCGAAGCAGCGTGGCGAGCGAGGGCTTCTCGCGTACTCCGATCCCGCGCTCGCGGTAGAACGGATCGTCCACCTCGGCGCGGCGGTGATCGAGCTCTGAACGAAAGGAATCCAACCGGGCCTGCCGCCTGGAAAACCGCGCCCATTGGGCCTCATCGATGAGGCCGCACTCGCGCCCGAGCGGCGTCAGCCGCCGGTCGGCGTTGTCGATGCGCAGGTTCAGACGAAACTCAGCCCTCGACGTGAACATGCGATAGGGCTCGTTCGTCCCCTGGGTGACCAGGTCGTCGATCATGATCCCGATGTAGGCTTGCGACCGGTCGAGCACGAGCGGCGCCTCGCCCCCGGCGTGCCGCGCCGCATTCACCCCGGCCACCAGGCCCTGAGCGGCCGCTTCCTCGTATCCCGTGGTCCCGTTGATCTGGCCGGCGAGGAATAGGCCGTTAAACTCTTTTGTTTCCAATGTGTTTCGTAGGGCCGTCGGCTGGACGAAATCGTACTCGATAGCGTACCCCGGACGCTTCATCACGGCGTGTTCAAGCCCCGGGATGCACAGGAGCAACTCCTGCTGGACATCGACGGGAAGGCTCGTCGAGAGGCCGTTCAAATAAATTTCGTCCGTGTTCAGGCCTTCGGGCTCGAGCACGAGCGGGTGTGCGTCCCGGCCACCGAACTTCACGACCTTGTCTTCGATGGACGGACAATATCGGGGCCCGAGTCCCTGGATCTGCCCGCTGTACAGCGGCGACCGATCCATATTGGCCCGAATCCGATCGTGAACGGCCGCGTTGGTCCGCCCAAGGTGACACGAAACGCGATTTTCGAGCCGCCCCGTCGTCCGAAACGAAAACGGGGTGGGTTCGGGGTCCCCGGGTTGCTCTTCGAACTGGCTGAAATCAATGGACTTCGCTTCCAGCCGCGGCGGCGTTCCGGTCTTCAACCGTCCCCATTCGAAGCCGAGTGCCCGGATGGCGTGGCCCAAGGCGACGGCCGCCGGCTCGCCGCGGCGACCGGAGGGAATCTTCTCGGGCCCGATGTGGATCAGGCCGTTCAGAAACGTCCCTGTGGTGACCACCACGGCCTCGCTTTCGAGGCGCGTCCCGTCCCCGAGCACCACTCCGCGAACGCACGAACCCGCCTTCAGAAGGAATCCGGCCACTTCGGCCTCGACGATTTCCAGGTTCGCCTGGGACCGGAGCGTCTCCCGCACGACGGCGCTGTACCGCGCCTTGTCGGCCTGAGCCCTGGGCGACCAGACGGCCGGGCCGCGACTCGTGTTCAGGAGCCGGAACTGAATCCCCGCCCGGTCGGCCACCACCCCCATCAGCCCACCCAACGCATCGATCTCGCGAACGAGATGACCTTTGGCCGTGCCCCCGATGGCGGGATTGCACGACATCCGCGCAATCGCGTCCGCTGACATCGTGACAAGCGCCGTGGACCGGCCCAAGCGCGCCGCCGCCGCGGCCGCCTCCGAACCCGCGTGCCCGGCCCCGATCACAATCACGTCGTAGTCCTGATTCATGCCGTCGTCGTCCCACGCATTCGGCCTACTTCCCGATGCAAAACGTCGAGAATATGCGGCCCAGTATATCGTCGGTCGTCACCTCTCCCGTGACCGCCCCGATTGCGGCCAGTGCGGCGTAAAGATCGAGCGCCACCATCTCCTGCGGCGTCCCCTCCTTGAGCGCGGCCGCCGCGCGGCCGAGCGCGCGTGACGCCTCCTCGATCTCTTCGTGTTGGCGGCGGTTCGTCAGGAGGAAGTCGTCGCCTTCGGGAGGCCGGCGAACCCCGAGCACGTCGACGAGGCGGGTGCGCAGGTCCCCGATGCCGGTGCCCTTGGACGCGCTCACGGCCACCGCGTCCTCAAATCGGCTCCCGTTCCACGCCCACGGCAGATCGGACTTGTTCAGGATCACGAGGTGGCTCCGCCCGGAAACGTGCCGGATAATTTCCTCGTCGTCCTCGACCAGCGGGCGCGAAAGATCGAGCACCACGAGAACCAGATCGGCCTCTCCCACGGCCTCGCGGGCGCGCACGATCCCAAGCGACTCCACCAGGTCCGCGCTTTCCCGGATTCCGGCCGTGTCCCTTAGCCGGACAGGGACGCCCTCTATCTCCACCTGCTCGTCAACAACGTCGCGCGTCGTTCCGGGCACATCAGTCACGATCGCGCGTTCTTGGCCAACTAACACATTGAATAGACTGGACTTTCCGACATTCGGCCGGCCGGCGAACGTCAGCCTCAACCCCTCACCGAGGATCCGTCCTCCCCGGTACGTCGACGCGATGGCATCGAGCTGCGCCTTCAGTTCTTCGACGCGGGAGGCCAGCTCGCCTCCCGGCGCGGGCGGGACGTCGTCCTCGGCGAAGTCGATCGCCGCTTCAATCTCCGCCACGAGGGCCACCATGGCTTCCCGAATCGGGCCCACACGGCGAGACAGCCCGCCCTCGAGCTGCAACAACGCGGTGCGCGCCTGCCGATCGGTCTGCGCGGCAACGAAGTCCCGCACCGCCTCGGCCTGCGAGATGTCGAGCTTCCCGCTGGAAACGGCGCGGAGCGTAAACTCCCCCGGACCCGCCCGTCGCGCCCCGGCGGAAACGAGAAGGTCGACCATGCGTTCGAGCACCCGCGGATTCCCGTGGGCGCTGATTTCGGCAAGGTCCTCTCCGGTATACGACCGCGGCCCCTCGAACACCGTCACCACCACCTGGTCGATCACCTCTCCCCCGGCCGCGAAAACGCCGGGCCGGGCCAACCGGTTCATGTAGGGGGTTCGGGACCGGAAGAAGCGCTCGACGAGATCGCGCGCGGCGGCTCCCGAAAGGCGAATGATGCCGATGGCGCCGCGGCCGGGTGGGGTGGAAATCGCGACGATGGTCTCTTCCGGCGAGTCGGGAAGCCGCCTCACTTCTTGCGCCGACGCCGTCGCTTTCCTTCGCCCGGAGCGTTCCGCGAGGCGTTGTCTCCGGCGTCGGCCTCGTCGTCCGCTTCGCTCACCACTTCTGCCGGCACTTCGATGTCGTCGTCGCGCTTCCGGACACGGTCCTTTTCGGGGGGCGCGGACCAGTACCTCCGGACCAGATACTGCTGGCCGACGCCGAAGATGGTGCTCGTCGTCCAGTACAGCATCAGCCCCGCCTGGCTGCGAATGAACAGGACCGTCAACATGACGGGCATGATCATCATGATCTTCGCCTGCATCGGATCCCCGACCGCGGGCATCATCCGCTGCTGGATGAGCATGGAAAGACCAAAAACGACGGGCAGGGCGTACACGGGATCGTGAAGAGAAAGGTCGGGCACCCAGAGCCACGGCGCCTGCCTCACCTCGACGGCCACTTGCAACAACGCGAAGACCGCAATCAGGAACGGCATCTGCAAGAGCAAGGGCACACATCCGCCGAGCGGGTTCACCCCATGCTTCTTGTACAGCCCCATCATCTCCGCCTGGACCTCCGGGCGCCGCGGATCGTTGGGCTTGAGCTTCTTGTACTTGTCCTGGAGCGTCCGCATCTGGGGCTGGATTTTCTGCATCTTCTGCATTGATAGCTGTTGCTTCAGCCTCAACGGGAAGAACGCGAAGTTGATCAGCACAGTGAGGATGATGATCGACCACCCCCAGTTGCCAACGTAGTCGTGGATCCACGCGAGGCCGAACAGGAACGGGCGCGCCAGGATCCCGAAGAAGCCGTAGTCGATCACGGCTCCGAGGGCGGGGTCCACCGCGTTCAGGCGGTCCTGTTGTTGCGGTCCGATGTAGATCCCCGTCTCCCCGGCATAGGGAACGGCCACCTCGACGGTCGCGAGCGTGTCCTCGCCCGCCGGTACCGAAACGGCCGCTACTCGAGGAGGCCTCGGATCGGAAAGCAGAAAGACGGCCGCGAAGTAGCGGTCCTCGACGCCGACGTACGCCGTGGCCGGAACGCTGTTCGGGTCCTCGATATCCCCGGCGCTCAGGCGGTCGAACGCGGTCCCGTCCCGATAGACGATGTTGGCCTCGCCGGGCTCGTGATCGCGGGATTGGTCGCCGAACTCTCCGCGCCAAACCACGGCGAACGGCACCTCCCGGCCACCTTGCGTCAGGGAAGCCTGAAAATCGACGCGGTACGTGTCGGGGGCAACCCGAATCTCTTTCACGGCCCGAACGTCCGCCCTCGCGTATTCCAGGCGGATCCGCCCCGGCGATTGTTCCACGGCGAACAACGCGCCGGCCAGTTCCTCGTCGAGCACGGCGGTTCCGGTCGCGATCGCCAGCGGCCATCCCGCCGTCTCCCCGATCCCGGCGTCGAGGAGTTCGAGCATCTCCCCTTCCTGCCCGTTGTACTCCCGAAGCCGGACGCTTCGGAGCACTCCGCCACGGTTCGAGATCCCGAGCGAAAGCACGGTGCTCTCGATCGAAGTGATGCTCTCCGCTTCCGCCTGGATTCCGGCGGTGGGAACGCCGGCGTCCTGCCCGACGAGGACCTCTTCGCCGGAAGCGGTTTCGGGCGGAGGGATGATCCCGGTCTCTTCCGCGATTACTGGGGCGGCCGGGACCACCCCTTCCCCGGCCGGGGATTCGAAGCCGAAGAACCAGGAAAATGCAACCAGGACCAGGATCGACAGCGCGAAAGAAATCAGGAGGCGCTTCTCCATTCCTTCTTCCATCAGGCCCCCTCAGTCAACGAGATCCACTCCGCCGGAATGGAACGGATGGCACCGCGACAGGCGCCGGATGCCCCGCGTGGCTCCACGAACGAGCCCGTAGCGGGTGACGGCCTCGATGGCGTATTCCGAACAGGAAGGATAAAAGCGGCAGGCGGGGCGGAGCCCGGGCGACACGGCATATTTGTACAGGCGAATCAGTGCGATCAATAGGCCCGCTGGTCCCCCAGCGGGCCGCCGGGCCGGACGGCCGCCTTTCCGAACTTCTGCGCGCGTCGCCATCAGTCGTGGAGCAAGTCCCTCAATTCAGACCGCAGGCGGGCCCAATCCCGGGTGAGGACCCCTCGCCGTGGATTGAGGACGATGTCCTTCCCGCGGGGAAAGCATCCGTAGTCCAGGCGCAGGATCTCCCGGACACGTCGACGGATCCGATTCCGCTCATGCGCCTTGCCCAGCCTGCGGGGCGTTGTGAGCCCGAATCGTGTACCCGTCGCGCTACTGGAGGCAATAAAGGCAACGAACGACGGGGAGATACGCTTCTCCCCCCGGCGATACACGCGGCGAAACTCCCCGGCCCGCTGGAGCCGGAGCGTCTTCGGAAACGCGGCCCCCGTTCGCGGGGGATCAGTAGTGCTCAACGGAAAGGCGCTTCCGGCCTTTCGCGCGACGTCGCTTCAGGACCAGCCGGCCTGCCGCCGTCTTCATGCGTTGCCGGAACCCATGCTTCTTCGCGCGCCGCCGGTTGTTCGGTTGAAACGTTCGCTGTGGCATTTTCCTGGAATCGCTCCGTAGAAAACCTCAAATCTACCACCCGCACAGAATTGCGGTCAACCGGCGTCTCCGGTTCGAACAACCTGTGCGCAGGCCACCCCGATCCCCCTCATTCGCGCATCGGCGCAAACGTTTCGCGGCCCGGGCCTGACAAACCATGTTAATCTGCGCGCTCGCTTTTGACAGTTTTCCGGCTTTATCCACCGCTCGGGATGCCCGTGTGGAAAAACCAACCGCACCGCCTTCTTCTTTCGGACTGAACAAAATGAATACATGGCAGCAAGTTCTTGCGGCTGTTGAAAAAGACGTCAATCCTCAGAGCTTCGACACCTGGTTCCGCCCCACACAGCTGATCCGCAGGGAGGCCGATTCCCTGTACATCCGCGTTCCCAACGCGTATTTCCGGGACTGGCTCAACGACAACGTCGATACCGTCATCGAGGCCGCGGATCGCGCCGGAATATCCGGCATCAAAGTCGTCTACGTCGTCGAACCAAAGCCCCGGGAGGCCTCGTCACGCAACGGACAGGGCCGTCTCGACTTCGACTCCATCGACAACGTCCTCAACGAACGCTATTCCTTCGACACGTTCGTCGTCGGCGCTTCGAACCAATTCGCCCATGCCGCGGCGCTGGCCGTCGCCGAGCGGCCGTCGAAGGCCTACAATCCGCTGTTCCTGTATGGCGGCGTGGGACTCGGCAAGACCCATCTCATGCACGCGATAGGGAGAACTATCAAGGAGAACGACCACTCTCTGCGGCTCGCCTACGTCTCGACGGAAAAATTCACCAACGAGCTCATCGACGCGATCCGGTACGACAAGCTCACCGCGTTTCGTGAGCGATACCGGAGCCACGACATCCTCCTCATCGATGACATCCAGTTCATCGCCGGAAAGGAACGGACTCAAGAAGAGTTCTTTCACACCTTTAACGCGCTCTACGACACCCAGAAGCAACTGGTCATCTCCGCGGATTGTCCCCCACGGGACATCCCCACCCTTCAGGAGCGCCTCCTTTCCCGCTTCGAGTGGGGCCTGATCGCCGACATCCAGCCTCCCGACCTCGAGACCAAGATCGCCATCCTCCGCAAGAAGGCCGAGCGGGAAAACATCATCCTTCCCGACAACGTCATCCTCTACCTCGCCACAAAAGTGAAAACGAACATCCGTGAAATGGAAGGGGCGCTGATCCGATTGGAGGCTTTCGCGTCGCTTCGCCACGTCGACATCTCTCTCCCGATGGCCCAGGAGACCCTCCGCGACCTGTTCAACTCCGAGGAGAAGCCGATCTCGATCGAAATGATCCAGAAGACGGTCTCCGACCACTTCGGGCTCCGCGTGCAGGAACTCAAGTCACGGAACAACTCCAAGTCCATCGCCTTCCCGAGGCAGATTGCGATGTACATTACCAAGCAACTGACCCGCGCCTCTCTCCCTCAGATCGGCCGGGAGTTTGGAGGGAAGCACCACACGACCGTGCTTCACTCGGTCAGCAAGGTGGCCGCGCTCCGGAAGAAGGACCCGGAAATTCACAAACTGCTGGAGTCGCTCTCCGAGGCTTTGCGGTAGCGGCGTCAACGCCTTCGGGACGAGACCCATCCGGTTTTCATCGTCCTGTGGATCAACTTCGCGGGTCCTGATGTGGACCTTCTGTGGATAGGATAGTCGGGGATATTCATCCACAGGTGTTCCACGGGCGCGACCGGACGGCATTCACAACGACCGTGCGGAGTAACCGCTGGCCTGGCAGTAAGTTCGCACATTGATCCTTATTTTCCACAGGGATAGAGGATCATTAATATAAATATTACTCATATGGAATTTACAGTCAGAAAGTTCGACATCCTCCAGGAGTTGACCCTCATCCAGGGCGTTGTCGAGAGAAAGGCGACGATCCCGATCCTGGCCAACGTCCTTTTGGAAGCTATCGACGACCGTCTGCGGGTCGTGGCCACGGACATGGAGATCGGAGTGAAATCGACATGTCCCGCCCAGATCACGGCTGCCGGTTCGATTACGCTTCCCGCAAAGCGGCTGTATGAGATTGTCCGCGCATTACCGGACAAGGAAATCCGCTTCAAGCAGGGAGAGAGCAGTTGGATGACGGTGACCTGCGGGAGCAGCCGCTTCCGGATGGCGGGTCTCCCCCGGGAGGACTTCCCCTCCCTTCCGGAAACCGCCAAATCCGGTATTTCCCTGCCGGCCTCCATTATCTCCCGGCTGATCGGCCGGACGATTTATGCCATCAGCACCGAAGACTCCAAATACACATTCAGCGGAGCCCTCCTGGTCTTGAAGCCCGGCTCGTTGACGATGGTCGCGACCGATGGGCACCGGTTGTCCTATGTCGAGAAGACCCACGAGATCGAGGGGCTCAAAGATGAATCCAAGGTGCTCATCCCCAAAAAAGCCATGTCGGAACTGGCCAAAATGATTGCGGAAGACGAGGAGGGGGCATCCATCGTGTTCTCTCGGGATGAAAGCCACCTGTTCTTCGACCGGGGTGACCGCGCCCTGATTTCGCGGGTCCTCAGCGGGCAGTTTCCGAATTGGGAGGCGGTGATTCCCCGGAACAACGACCGGTCCTTCCCGATCGACCGGGATGAAATCACTGCCGCCATCCGGAGGGTCGCGATCCTGGCGGATGAACGGTCGAAATCGGTGAGGTTTGCGCTGGGGAAGAACACCCTGGATGTTTCATCGAGCCATTCCGATCTCGGAGACGCCATCGAGACGATCGAGATCGAATACACCGGCGAACAGTTTCAGATTGGGTTCAATTTTCAGTATCTGATTGATTTTCTTAC
>CAZTTI010000238.1:0-2931 GCA_964615925.1 uncultured Solibacteraceae bacterium | reverse complement strand
GCGCGACGCCGGAGGCCGCCATCGACGTGCTTGCCACCGCGATCGGCGAGAACCCGGACGCGCTCGGGCTGTACCTGGACCTGGCCCACATCCTGCTCCGATTGCACCGGCCCCACGAGGCCGTCGACGTTCTCGAAAGCGTCATCGCCCAAGGGCTCGACGACGACTTCGTCGTGCACCATGTGACCGCCAAGGCTTACAAACTTGCGGGAGACACCGAACGGGCCGAGGAATACCGGAGCCTCTACCTCGCCGGCCTCGTCTCCCAGTTGACGGCGCGTTTCCGATGAGGGACACCGACGAGTATCTGCGTTCGGTCACGATCGGCGAGCGCAAGCCGCACAACGACACGATCCACCTCGAACCTTACGACCCGAACTGGCCGCGGCAATTCGCCGAGTTGGAGCGCCGTATCCGCCGGGTACTGACCGACAGGATCATCATGCTCGAACACGTGGGATCCACCTCCGTCCCCGGGCTTTCCGCCAAGCCCGTGATCGACATGGTACTTGTCGTCGACGATTCCACCGATGAGGCATCTTATGTTCCGCCGCTCGAATCAGAAGGCTTCGTCCTGAGGATTCGGGAGCCCGACTGGTTCGAACATCGCTTGCTCAAGGCGCCGGAGATCGCGGGCCACCTCCACGTCTTTTCGGAAGGCTGCGAGGAAGTCGAAAACATGCTCCTGCTTCGCGACTGGATCCGCGAGCAGGTCGACGAACGCGCACTGTACGAACGAACCAAGCAGGAACTCGCAGCCAGGCGATGGCGCGACGTCGACCACTATGCCAGGGCCAAATCGAAGGTCGTCGGTGAGATACTCAATCGCGCACAGAATCATTCTCCGAAAGCCGACCCGAAAGCCGAGGAATGACGGTCCACCTCGATCACCTCATGATCCCGTCCAGAGACCGGAACGCCGCCGCCCGGCAACTGGCCCACGTCCTCGGCGTGGACTGGGGACCGGCGAACGTGGGTCCGTTTACGGCCGTCTACGTGAGTTCCGACCTGACCATCGACTTCGACGAGTGGGAGGAAACCTTTCCCAAAGGCCACTATTGCTTTCGTGTGCAGGACAAGGACTTCGACGCGATCCTCGAACGGATCCGGGAGTCGGGAATAGCGTATCGTAGCCTCCCCCACGGCCCGGACGATCATCAGGTGAACACCGGTCAGGGCGGCAGGATCGTCTACTGGAACGAGCCGGATGGGCATGTCTGGGAGCTGCTGACTCGAAGCTACGCGCGTCCGAAGTCATAATGAACGCGACTATGCTGCCCACTCGTTGCTGACCGCGGCGGAGGCTAAAGTCGTGAGCAGCGCGCACGGTGGCCCGAGGGATGTGTTTTGACACCAAGACCGTGGCCGGACTGGTGGGGTTGGGAGCTTGAACTGAGTGCCCACATCCTCAAGCGGATGGAGGATCGTGGATTCGACGAAGTCGATCTTCGTAGAATGCTCGAACGTGCACCCGGCTACAGGCCAGACATCGTTGAGGGCCGCTTCGTAGTCGACGCGCGCCATGCGAAGTCGCGCTGGGAGGTTATTGTGGAACCAGACGCGGTCGGACGGCTGACGATCGTGATTACGGCGTATCCTGTTGACCGAGAGGAGACATGAAAGATTCGTATCTTGAAATAACGTTCCGCCACGGTCGGCCGATCGCAGCGTATTACTACCTCCCTCGGAAAGCCGGTGACAAAAGCGTCCGTACGCGACGGGTCGAGCCTGGTCTGGTCATCGACTATGCGAGTGACGGCCGAGCCCTAGGCATCGAAATCACAGCCCCGTCGCGATTATCTCTTCAGGCACTCAACGCTGTTCTGGATGAACTTGGCCAGCCTCGAGCTTCACAGGCCGACCTTGCCCCGCTCGTTGCGGCATGAATCGACGCGGGATCCCGGGAGATCGAAGTTATGGAGGCCCGAGATCGTCACGAGGCCGCGAGGGATTCGTGAACAGACCATGCCGGGGATCGACTCGGAAGCCTTCGACTTCCGAGCGGCTTCCGAGTTGTTCGCACCACTCGGCAATCTGGTTCGACACGAGCTGGAGACGCTGCGCCTCGTGACGGAGCACCAAGCCCGCAAGGTCCCGACGATTGGAGGCATGCTGGTCTTCGGCAAAAATCGCGCGCGGCACTTGTCTGGCACGGAAGTGCGCGAGATCGGTATGGGCCCGCAGGATCCCCAGCGATGGCACTTCCTGGCCGAGAAGGCGCCCGCATGACGCTGCCCCCCGAGCAGCGTGCTCGCCAGGACATTGACGCCGCCCTCGCGGCCGCAGGCTGGCTCGTCCAGAACCGGGCCGACATGAACCTCGCCGCCGGTCCCGGCGTCGCGGTGCGCGAGTTCAGGATGGCCTCCGGTCACGGCTTCGCCGACTACGCGCTTTTCGTCCAGGGAAAGGCCGTCGGCGTCCTCGAAGCCAAACCCGCCGGGTACGCCCTCGGCAACGTCGA
The DNA here is from genome assembly GCA_964615925.1 of uncultured Solibacteraceae bacterium. Classification (GTDB taxonomy): domain Bacteria; phylum Acidobacteriota; class Terriglobia; order 20CM-2-55-15; family 20CM-2-55-15; genus JAJEDW01. The sequence continues at coordinate 470 of CAZTTI010000238.1, read as the reverse complement.
GCTGCAAGCGGACAAATACGCGACCGGCCTGCCTGCCGGGCTCAACCCGCCGGTCAACCCCCTTCCGTTCCTGTACCTGAGCACGGGGGTCGAAACGCGCTTCATCAAATGCCTCGATCACGACCCGAAGACGCGCGCGATCTCGGCGAACCTGCCGCATATTCATCGCCCGGAGACGCTGGCCGAATGGATCTTGGCCGAGACGCTCGACCTGTGGGTGAAGCGCCTGCACGCCGAAGGCGGCGGCTTCTTCACCGCGGCCGACGACACGCGTCCGTCCTCCTTCCGCGCGCGGATTCAGACGTTGCCACCGCTCGAACCCGGGTCGCTCTACCCGAACCAGATTGAGGCCGTCGCCCAGTTGGAGCACTCGCTGAAGCAGAACCGGCCGCGGGCGCTGATCCAGATGGCGACCGGCTCGGGCAAGACGATCGCGGCGATCACCGCCATTTACCGTCTCATCAAGTACG
>CAZTTI010000237.1:0-5181 GCA_964615925.1 uncultured Solibacteraceae bacterium | reverse complement strand
CGAGGAGGAGCCCGAAGGTCAGTTGGAAGCCTGGGATTTCAGACGCAACCGGAAGCTCACCGTCGCCGACGGGGTGATCGACTTCGGAACGTCCCTGGACGGCCGCGTTTTGGGCTTTCTCACCGAAAAGGGCGTGCGGGTGGTCGGCGCGCACTTCAAGGACGATCCGGAGAAGTCCCGGGAGGGTTTCACGCGGGAAACCGGTTGGGTGGACCTCGACCGGATTCCCCTGGCCGTCATTCCGTCCGAGGAATGGAAGCAGATGTTCGGGGAAGCGTGGAGGCTTCAGCGCGAGCACTTCTGGCATCCCGAAATGTCCGGGGTCAACTGGGGGGATGTTCGCAAGCGGTACCTGCCGGTTCTCGAACGGGTGGGAACGCGCACCGAGTTCTCGGACCTCATGTGGGAGGTCCAGGGCGAGCTGGGCACGTCCCACTGTTACGAGTTGGGCGGCGACTACCTCCCCCGGCCGAACTGGAGACAAGGCTATCTGGGCGCCGACCTCGCGTACGACGCCCGATCGAAGCGATGGCGCATCATCCGGATCCCTCGCGGGGACTCCTGGACGGCCTCGGCGCGCTCTCCGCTCGAGTCCCCGGGGATGAATGCGGGCGAGGGCGACGCCATCGTCGCCATCGGAGGTGAAACCGTCGACGATCGCGTGTCCCCGGACGAACGATTGGTCAACATGGCGGGGCGTGACGTTCGCGTCACGATCGAAGCCCGCCGGGGCCGGAGGCGGAGGACCATCACGGTCAAGGCCCTCGCCGACGAAACCGCGCTCCGCTACCGCGACTGGGTCGAAACGAACCGGCACCGTGTCCACCGGGCCAGCCGCGGAAAGTTCGGCTACGTCCATATCCCGGACATGGGAGCGTCGGGATACGCGGAGTTCCACCGGTATTTCGGCACCGAGGCCGAGCGCGATGGGCTGATCGTCGATGTCCGGTTCAATCGTGGTGGCCACGTTTCCCAACTCATCCTCGAAAAGTTGCTGCGCCGGCGCATCGGATACGACGTCAGCCGGTGGGCCGAACCGCTCCCATATCCCGAGGCATCTCCGATGGGCCCGATGGTCGCCCTCACCAACGAATATGCCGGCTCGGACGGCGACATCTTCTGCCACGCGTTCAAGCTGTTGCGACTTGGACCTCTGATCGGAAAACGGACCTGGGGGGGGGTTGTCGGAATCTGGCCGCGCGCGGCGCTCGTCGACGGGACCGTAACGACGCAACCCGAGTTTGCGTATTGGTTCGAGGACGTGGGATACGAGGTGGAGAACTACGGAGCCGATCCGGACATCGAGATCGACAACCTGCCCCAGGATTATGCGGCGGGACGCGACGCCCAACTCGAACGGGCGCTCTCCGAGCTGTCGCAGATCCTTCGCAAGAATCCGCCGAAGCGGCCCGAGTTCGGGCGCGAGGCGGTAAGGAAAAGGGCGCGGAAGAAAAAATAGCGTCAGGCCATCAGGTCGCGCAGGCGCTCGAGGTTCCCGGCCCCCGGAAAGACGCGGTCCAGCTGTGCGGGGGTCATGTCAAAGGTCCCCCCAAGCACGCCTTTCAGCACTTCGCGCGTATCCACGGTCCCGCGAAGGTCGCGTCCTTCGAACAGGTCGCGCTCGCCGAGGCCCGGCCAGTCGGCCACCACCCGGCTCGATCCGACGCCCGGTCCCAGGACGAAACTGACGCCGGCGGTCCCGTGGTCGGTGCCGCGCGTCCCATTCGCGCGTGCGGTCCGTCCGAACTCGGTCATCACCACCACGGTGGTCTCGCGCCACGCCGGCCCCATCTCGTCGCGGAACGTGGCCAGGCCGGAGGCCAGCTGACCCAGCAGCCGGTCGAGAACGCCTCCAGCCGTCCCCTGATTCGCGTGTGTATCCCAACCCCCGAACTCCACGGCCGCGACGTTTGGCCCATCGGGCGCGGTGAGGAACCGCGCCGCCGCGGCCAGCGTGGGCGCCATTGCCCCGCGGGCGGCCACGCCGTTCGGCGCCATCCGGCTCGTGTCCATCGCCCCGGCGGTGTCGGAAAGTTGGAGCGCGGCTTCGAAAGCGTTGGCCAGCCGGGCGTCCTGCCGGTACAGGAAGTGGAGCCGATCGAGGTACCCGTCGTCCACGGCACCGAGGTTGGCCGGCGACCACGTCGTCACCTGAACGCTTCCGGCCATCGAACGCGGGAGGCCGGCTGCCACCGCGATGCCCTCCAACCGTCCGTCCATGACCTGGAGCAACCGGTTTAACCAGCCATCGGCGCTCCCGGACGGGCGGTCCAGACCCGTCTCGAGAATCGCCTGACCGTCGAAGTGGCTGCGCGTCGGGAACGGGATCGCGACCGCGTGCACGACGGCCAGCTCATTGCGATCCCAGAACGGTTTCAATCCTGCCAGCCCGGGCGCGAGGGCATAGCCGTCGGCCAGTTCGACCAGATCGGACGTGTTGAAGGAGAGGCCGGACCGTACCGAAGCGTATCCGGGATCTCCCGTCGGCACGACGGCCGCCAGCCCGTCGAGTCCGCCGCGGAGGAGAACGAAAACGAGGCGCGAGGACGAAGGCACCTGTCCGAACACGACCCGGGGGCAAAACGCGAGAGCCGTCCCGGCACCGGCCCGTTGAATGAAGTCACGCCGTCTCATCGCTACCGCCATTGAAAATCGGGACCGCCCAGCGCGAGTGCGCGGCGCTCTCCGGGATCGATCGTTTCGTCATTCAGAAAATCCACGAGCCCGGACGACGGGGAAAGCACCACCGTCGTCGCGAGCGCCACCGCATCGGGAAGCCGGCGGCCACCGGTTCCGGCCAACGTTCGGGCCAACTCGGCCCGGTTCATCAACGCATCCGGGTCCGCCCAGTCGCCGCGCGTGTCGCCGTAACCCTTGGGAGACGACGGCGACCAGAGCGGGTGACGCAACTGATTCAGGACAGCGACGAGACGCGGCGGGAACTGGTCGGCACCGAGGGCCCGGAGGCTTGCGACGAACCAGTCCTGGGGAGTCCGGAATTTGCGCTCTTCGGAGGCCCACGCGCGATCGAGGTGAATCAACTCCCGCGAGACGGCGTGGAGGTCGCCTTCCGTTTCGCGAAACACGCCCGCGACCCGGTCGACGTCGTCGCTCAGCGGATCGTCGGAGACGAAGTGGGTGACCAGCTTCGTGGCCACGAAACGCGCCGTGGAAGGGTGCCGGCAGAGATCCCGAATCACGGCCTCTCCCTGAACTTCCCCGCCTTCGACGTATCGCGTTCCGAGCACCGTGTGATCGCCGGGCTCGTGCAGCGCGGGATAGAACCGGAACGCGGGAACGTCGGACCGCACCTCTTGGGCGCCTCGTCCCACGAGGCGCTGGGCCACGGCATTCCCGGCTCCGGCGACGCTCCAACCGGTCAGGATCCGCGCGAGCGCGACGACGTCTTCCTGATCATATCCGCCGTCCACGCCCAGTGTATGGAGTTCGAGCAGCTCTCGGGCGTAGTTCTCGTTCAATCCGCGATTCGCTCCGCGGCGCCCGGCCTGACGGCCCGCGGGCGAGTTTTCGCCGATCGACTGTGCGTTGTCCAGATAGAACAACATCGCCGGGTGCTGGGCCGACGCGAGCACCAGGTCCTCGAAGCGGCCGAGGACGTGGGGCCGGATCGCCTCCCGCTCGTAGAGACCGGCGAGCGGTCCCACCTGCAACGGCTTGGCAGCCACCGACACACAAAGGTGATTGCTCCAGAACGCAACCAGTCGTTCGACGAAGGGCCGGGGAGTCCGGACACGCTCGCCGAGCGCCCATTCGATCTCCCGCCGGCCGATCTCCCGCAACGCCTGCTGTGTGCGCTGGACGACGGCCTGCATGTCCTGATTCGATTGCGGGACGTTTCGCGTCTGGGGAAGGACTCTCGAGACGAGTTCGTTCCGCGCCTCGAGGGCCGCGCCGATTTCGGCCGCGGTGACCGGAGGATCTCCTGAAGTTGCACCGGCATCCCGGCCGGCGATCTGGTCCTCGAGCCACCCTCGGGGGTCGTCGATGTGCTCCGCCTCGCCGATCCTAGCGCCCAGTCCGAAACGGTTCAGCGCCCGGAGTCCCTCGTTCCGCTCTTGCCGTCGTCGTGCCATGTTCCTGATCTCGGTTATTGGACCATGGATGCCGACCGCGGTTTAATTCAATCCATGGTCACGCTCCTGGATCTGGTCGAAAGGATCGGCGCATTGGGGAGGCGCGAGGCCGTGCGCTGGACCGACGGCATCCGGACCCGCGTCTGGTCCTACGCCGATCTCGGCGACCGGGCGGAACGGTTCGCCGCGTTCCTCGAAGAAAGCGGGGTGGAACACGGACACCGCATCGTCATCTGGTCGGAGAATCGACCCGAGTGGATCGCCGTCTTCTGGGGAGCGCTCCGCCGGGGTGCCGTCGTCGTTCCCCTCGATCATCATTCGTCTCCCAACCGGGTGCGCCTTGTCCGAGAGGAGGCCGAAGCCGCTCTCGTCGTCGCCGGCAGGCGACAAGACGAACTCGACGCCGCCGGTTCGTTCCCCACCTTTGCGATCGATGACGTGAACCGGCTCCCCGCCGGCGGCACTCGAGGGCCCCAACCCGCGATCGGCCCCGACGACATCGTCGAGATCCTCTACACGTCGGGGACAACGGCCACGCCGAAAGGCGTCGTTCACCGTCACCGCCACATCGTCGCGAACTTGACCCCGATCGCCGCGGAAATCGATCGATACCGCCGCTGGGCCCGCCCGTTCCAGCCGATCCGCTTTCTCGATGTCATTCCCCTCAGCCACATGTTCGGCCAGGCGATGGGCGTGTTCGTTCCGCCGATCCTCGGCGGAGCCGTGGTCTTTTCGTCCGAGCTCGCTCCGGGATCCCTCCAACGGACCATACAGGCCGAATCGGTCTCGGTCCTCGTCTCGGTACCGCGGATCGCGGCCGGATTGCGCCGTCACGTCGAAAGCCACTTTCCCTCGGCGCGCGAACGGCCTTCCCCCAGGGGCGGCGTCCTGGCGCGTTGGTGGAGGCATCGGGGGATTCACCGTGCGTTCGGCTGGAAGTTCTGGGCCATCGTCGTTGGTGGCGCCCGCCTGGACGAAGCGCTCGAGGACTTCTGGACCGGCATCGGCGTCCTCGTGGTTCAGGGTTACGGGCTGACCGAGACCAGCCCCGTCGTCGCCGTGAATCACCCGTTCCATGCCCGTCGCG
>CAZTTI010000236.1:0-4462 GCA_964615925.1 uncultured Solibacteraceae bacterium | reverse complement strand
GGATCTTGGTCTCGAGCGCGTCCAGGAATCGAACGTCTTCGCCGTCGATGTAGATGTTGAAGAAGCGGCGGAGCTGGCCGTTCTCCTCGCACACCCGGGCCTTGAATCCCGGGTACTTCTGATCCATCTGATCGATCACGTCGGTGATCGTTTCGGCCTCGACCTGGATTTCCGCGTCGTTGGCCGTGAAGCGCCGGAGCGGCGTTGGAATCGTGACTCGTGTTGCCATGCTCTCTGTTCCTCTGTTCCGCATTCGGGTCAGGCCGTCAGGCCGAGCGAACTCGCGGCGGCGTCGAAGGAATCCAGTTTCGGGTCGATGACGGTGGGGGCGGCCAGTGAAAGGGCGTCCTGCGTCTTCAGCCCGTTGCCCGTGATCGCGATCACGGTTCGATCGCCGCGGCGGATGTGCCCCTGGGCGATGAGCTTCCGGGTGACGCTGACGGCGACACCCCCGGCCGTCTCGGTGAAAATGCCTTCGGTCTCGGCCAGGAGCCGGATCCCGGCGACGATCTCCGCATCGGTCACGTCTTCGGCCCATCCTCCGCTCTCGAGGATCACGCCCGACGCGTAATATCCGTCCGCCGGAGAGCCGATGGCGAGGGATTTGGCGATCGTGTCGGGTTTCACGGGCTGGATGTCCCGCGACTTGCGCTTCACCGCAGCCGCGATCGGATTGCATCCGGTGGCCTGGGCGCCGCAGATCTTCGTCGTCACGGGACCGTCGAGAAGGCCCAGTTGTTCGAACTCCTTCATGCCGAGCTGGATCTTGGTGATGAGAGACCCCCCCGCCATCGGAACCACGACGGCATCCGGCGCCGACCATCCGAGCTGCTCGGCAATTTCGTAACCGACCGACTTGGAGCCGTCTCCGTAATACGGCCGGAGATTGACGTTGACGAAGCCCCATCCATACCGGTCGGCGATCTGGCTGCACAGGCGATTGACGTCGTCGTAGTTGCCCCGGACCGCGATGACGTTCGGGTTGTAGACCGAGGTGGCGTTGACCTTGGCCTGCTCGAGATTGTCCGGAATCAGTATCCATGCGGGAAGGCCCGCTGCCGCGGCAAGCGCTGCCACCGAGTTGGCGAGGTTTCCGGTCGATGCGCAGCCGACGGCCGAGAGCCCGAACTCGAGCGCCTTGTTCACGGCGATCGCGGTCACGCGATCCTTGAACGAGAGCGTTGGCGCGTTGACGCTGTCGTTCTTGAGGTACAGTTCGTCGATGCCCAGAGCCCGGCCGAGCCTATCGGCACGGACCATCGGGGTGAAGCCGGTCGAGAGGCCAACTTTGGGATCGTGATCGACCGGGAGCAGCTCCCGGTATCTCCAGATCGAGTTGTCCCGCGATCGAATCCGGTCCCGCGTCAGGACCTTGCCGATGGCGGAATAGTCATAATCGACCTTGAGGGGGGCGAAACATTCGTCGCATCCGGCGACGGGCTGATTCGGGAACGACTTGCCGCACTCGCGGCACGTCAACCCTGTGACGAAGCTCATCGGATTCCTCCGCATCTCCGTACGGATTTCTCATGGAGGCAGCGTGAACCTGGTCGCCGGCCCATAAATAAAGAACCCGCGCCAAGCAGCGCGGGTCGTCTCGTCTTGCGAAATCCGCCGGGACTGTTTAGCACATTTTTAACGTGGAGCAATTCGTTATAAATCACCACGTTCGAAACCTCACAAGAATAGCGTGGGCCTCGACCCGGGTCAACCCCTCGTATCGCACCCCTGCTAGTAAACCGCGCCCGCCACGATCCCGCGCAGGAACCTCAACCCGACCAGGAGCACCATCGGGGAGAAGTCCAGGCCTCCCAACGGCGGAAGCACCCGCCGGATCGGGTCGAGCAAAGGTTCGGTAACGGTCAGGATGAAATCGACCAGCGGGTTTCCCCGTGTGGCCCCGATCCAGGAGAGAACGACGGCCGCGAGGACGACGAGCGAGTAGAGGTCGATCAGCGTGAGCAGGATCATCGAACCGCGCGGACCGTCCGTTCCAGCAGCCGATCGAGCGAGTCCACCCGGTCGCTGAGGATCGTGAAGCCGTAGCGACGGCTCGGATCCGGTTCGCGGATCGTCGTCAGGGCGTCTTCGCCGAACACGGATCGGACGGTGTCCATCACCGCCGGCCCGGCTTCGGTGTCGGTCTGGCCGGTGTTCGGCGCCCGGAGCCGGTCGTTGAACGTCAGTTGCCAGTAGCCCGGCCGCGGGGCCAGTCCGGCGGGGAATTCCGCTTCGGAAACCAGCCGGTCGACGAGTCCAAGGGCCCTCCGGAACGTTTCACGAATGCGGACCCCGAGGGGTCCGGCGAGCTCCGATTTGTTCGCATAGAGAAGACCCGGTCCGGGGTCGGCCAGGTCCACGGCGAGATTCCCGCGATGACCGATGATCATCACGCCGGGGCCGCGGGACATGTGCGCGTAGTCGGCGAGGTCGATCCAACGCGAGGGGTCGGAGGAGTCTTCCCTCCAGCGCGCGAAGATGGGGAGAAAGCGGTCGAGGACATCCCCCCGGATGCGGTTCCCGGAGGCCAGGCCGGGGGGGACATCGAGGAATACCTTGACGTTGATTTTCTGAAGATCGTCCATCGTTGTCACAGGCGTCGTCTTTCAGGCCTTGCTGTACACGGTCTGTGCCTGCTGGATGAAGAGCGCGGCCTCTTCGACCCGTCGCCGCGCGTCGTCCGGACTGACCGCGGCGGACCCGTTTTCGGCGGCGCGGAAGAAGTTCTCCGCGAACGGCTTGTGGAATGTGCCAGTGTCGTAGAACAGGCGCCGGAACTGGGCGATGCAGTCGTAGTTGTCCGAGAGCAGCAGCCCCCGCGTCGAGAGCAGCGCGTCGGCCGCGCGCCGCGTCGCGGAAAGTGCAGCCGAGGCCGCATCCTGGAACTTTTCCTCGTCCAGCGCGAGCGTGGCCTCGAACACCAGGCGATCCGCCTCTTCCAGCATGAACTCGGCCTGGTCGACGACTTCTCCTGCGCACTCGCCGACGCCGGTTTCCTTGTGGTACTCCCACGTCTGCCGGTTGTCGAGGTAGGCCTCCGGATCGTCGGCGAACGACCGCAGCGCAAACGCCTCGATCTCCGACTTCATCCGGACTTTTCCTTGTCGGGCCACGAACGCGGTGAACGACTCGTCATCGAGTTTCTCTTCGGAGTAGACCGCGGTGAGCCGTTCGAGAACCTTCGGCACCTCGCGCGCCGGCACCTTCGCGGTCACCAGACCGTACGATTCGGCGTTCCCCGTCGTTGTTCCCCCGAGGACGACCTGGAACACCGGCGCCGTCGTCGCGCCCTTCCTCAGGACCGACCCGAGGAACCCGATATCGGCGATATGATGTTGTCCGCAGGAGTTGAAGCACCCGCTGATCTTGACCTTGATATCGTTCCGTTCCCCAACGGCGGAGAGACCGTTTTCGAAGGCACGATCCAGCGTGGCGGCGAGGCCCCTCGACGAGGTGATTCCGAGTTTGCAGGAATCGGTTCCGGGGCAGGCGGTGACGTCGGCGAGGCGCGATGCGCCGCTGCGCTCGAGCCCCAGTCGGGCGAGATCCTGATAGAGGTCCGGAAGATCCGCGTCGGAGACCCACCGGAACAGAAGGTTCTGGCTGACGGTCGTCCGGATCGTGTCGCGGATGTACTTCTTCGAGGCCACGGCAAGCCCCCGGAGCTGGTCGGCGGTGATGTCCCCCAGCGGGAGCAAGACCTCGACCATGGAGTAGCCCTCCTGGGCCTGGGGCCGCACGTTGGATCCGAGCCATTTCCGGAATTCCGCGGTTCCCCCGTCTCCGAGCTTCGACGGTGGTTCGAGCGCGGCTTCGGTCACCTGCAAGGCATCGTCGACGAGACTGGTCCACCGGGAATCGTCGGGCAATCGCAATCGCTCTTCGTCGACGAGCCGCCGAAATTCGTCGATTCCGAGGTTGTCGACGAGGAACTTCATGCGGGCCCGGGCGCGATTGTCCTTTTCGCCCAGACGGGCGAAGACGCGGGACATGGCCTGCGCCAGCGGCAACATCTCTCCAGCGGGAACGAATTCGGAATAGAGCTTCGCCTGGTGCGGAATCGCCCCGAGCCCGCCGCCGACGAAGACCTGGAATCCGTCGTCGACGCCCCCATTCGCGTTCTCCTTCCGGACCGCGATGGCTCCGATGTCGTGCATCCGGGCCAGACCACAGGATTCGCCGACGCACCCGGAGTACGCGACCTTGAACTTGCGTCCGAAGTTCTGCGCATCGGGGTGGCGGAGCAGAAAGCGCGCCATGGCCTGGGCATGCGGCGTGATGTCGAAGGCCTCGGTGGAACAGACGCCCGACTGCGGGCACCCGGTGACGTTGCGGACGACATTGCCGCACGCCTCCTTCGTCGTGATCCCCACCTCGGCCAGACGCCGCATCATGTTCGGGGTCTCGTCGATGTCGACGAAGTGAAACTGGATGTCCTGCCGCGTGGTGACGTGGCTGACAC
>CAZTTI010000235.1:0-3499 GCA_964615925.1 uncultured Solibacteraceae bacterium | reverse complement strand
CATCGCATCATGCTCTCCCGGCGGCATGGGCGAAGGCGTCCTTCAGGGGAACTCGACCTTTTCGTAGACGTTCGCGAGCGTCAGGGTGCACTCTACCGAATACAACCGAAGCGAGTCCTGGTCCCGGACCTCGGAAAACGTCCATTCACCGGTTGAGCTCCTGAAGTAGCGTTCAATGTGAGCCTTGTCCGATGACACAAGAAGATACTCGGCGAGCGACTCGATCTGCCGGTAATGCTCGAATTTGCGGCCCCTGTCGTAGGCCTCTGTGGATGGTGAAAGCACTTCCATGATGAGCGTCGGGTTCACCAGGGTGTCATTCATCCCGTCGTCGAAGCTCGCGGGGCCGCAGACGGCGGCCACGTCCGGGTACGTGTACATGCCTGTCTTCGAGACCTTCACCCGCATGTCGTTGACGTAAACCTTGCATGGACGATCGCGAAACTGCATGCTGATCTCGCGTGAAACATTGACCACAATCAGATTGTGCCGCTCGCTGGCCCCTCCCATGAGGAAGACTTCACCGTTCAAGTATTCATGACGTTCCGACGAGCTCCGCTCGAATTGCAGGTACCCTTCCGGTGTCAGGCCTGTTTTTAGCGGCGAACTCATCGTCAGGCGCCATTCCAGGACGAAGAGGAACTCATCGAAGCTGACAGCGCAGCCACTCGCAGGGACTTCACTCCGATAACCCGGCCAGGGCCAGAACCGTCGCGAGCACCACCTGGATTCCCTTGACGGTTTCCGGTTTGCTGACGTCCACCCATTCATCCAGGGAGTGCGTGCGGCCGTTGATCCCGCCGCGGTCGATCGTAATCGCCGGGATTCCGAGGCTGATCGGGATATTGGCATCGGTCGAGGCCCGCCCGTAGGACGGTTCGATGCCGAACGCCCGGTAGACTTCCGACGTCAGCGTGACGACGGGGGAGTCCATCGGGGTCTCCCCGCTCGGACGCTCCCCGATCACTTCGATTTCCGCTTCGATTCGGCCTTGACTGGTCTGCCGCGTGGAGTTCTCTTCGTCCCTGGCGTCTTCGATCAGCATCAGGACCTGCTCGGAGAGTTCGTCCAGTTCCTCCCCTCCCTCCGATCGCAGGTCGATCTCCATCCATGCCTCGAACGGGATCGAGTTCACCGAAGTTCCACCACCGATGCGGCCGACGCTGTAGGTCGTCTTCGGACTTCCCGGAACTTCCAGTTCCCCGAGCTTCCGCATCGCGTTCGCGAGCGCAAACGCCGGGTTCACGAGGCCGAACGCGCTGTAGCTGTGCCCCCCCGGTCCGCGAAACGTCACGCGATAACGGCGGCTGCCGAGAGCCTGGGTCGTAATGACGCTTTGCCGCCCTCCCTCGACGGAAACGAACATGTCGATGTCGTGGCGATAGCGCCCAGCGCCGAACAGGTATTTCATCCCACGGAGATCGCCGATACCTTCCTCGCCCACGTTCCCGATGAACAGGACATCGGCGTCGGTGACGATTCCGGCTGCGTCCATCGCTCTCACGACGGCCAGGAGCGTGGCGAGGCCGGCCGTGTCATCGCCGATTCCGGGGGCGGAGAGCTGTGTCCCCCGCCGTCGGACCTGGACGTCGGTTCCTTCCGGGAACACCGTGTCCAGGTGGGCGGCGAAGGCGACCAGCCGTTCACCGGTGCCCGGCCGGATCCCCATGACATTGCCTTCGGCGTCCTGGTGAACGGCGTCGAGTCCGAGCTCGCGAAGCTTTTCGAGGTATGCGGCCGCGCGTTCCTGTTCCATGAACGGCGGGGCCGGAATCTGGGTCAACTCGATCAGCTCGTCGACGAACCGCTCGTAGTCCTCGTCCACGTGCTCGATGGCCCGGGCGTAGGCTTCGCTCGACTGGATGCGGGCCACCTCCAGGCGCGCGGCTTCCCCCGGCTGCGCGTGTGCGGCGAGCGGCAGGAGGGCGAAGAGGCCGATGACGTTAACGATCCTCATAGACCACTTTGCCGCCGACGATCGTCGTGACCGCCTTTCCCTTGAGTTTCCAGCCATCGAACGGTGTGTTTCGGCTCCGCGAACGGGATTGCTTCCTGTCAAACACCCATTGCCGGTCCGGGTCGACGAGAGTCAGGTCACAGACCGAACCCGGGAACAGGCCCCAGGGATCGACCTTCATGATCCGCTGAGGATTCGTCGAGAACAACGATACCAGCTTCCCCACGGGGAGGTCGAGCCGCCCGAACGCCAGCCCGACGGCGGTCTCCAGCCCCGTGATGCCAAATGGAGCCCGGTCGAACTCGAGCATCTTCAGGTTCTCGTGGTGCGGGGCGTGGTCGGTTGCGATCGCATCGATGGTCCCGTCCCGGAGGCCTTCGAGGCAGGCGTCGACATCGTCCTGGGAACGCAGCGGCGGCTTCATCTTGGCGTTGGTGTCGTACTGGCTGACGGCATCTTCGGTCAACGTGAAGTGGTGCGGCGCGACTTCCGACGTCACCGCCATGCCCCGGGCCTTCGCCCGGCGGACCATCTCCACCGCGCCCTTCGTGCTGAGGTGGGCCACGTGGTACCGCGCGCCGGTCACCTCGGTGAGGATCAGGTCCCGGGCGACGATCGTGTCTTCCGATGCCGCCGGTATGCCTTTCAGTCCGAGCCGGGTGGAGACGGCACCCTCGTGCATCACTCCACCGGAGGAAAGGTTCAGGTCCTCGCAGTGCTGGATCACCGGGAGATCGAACAGGCGCGAGTACTCCAATGCCCTACGGAAGAGCCGGGCGTCCATGACGGGTTTGCCGTCGTCGGATATGCCGACGATACCTTCCTCGACCATCTCCCCGATTTCAGCAAGCTTCTCGCCAGCCTGACCGACCGTGATGGCCCCGATCGGAAAGATCCTGGCCGGAGACTTCCGTATTCCTTCGGAAACGACGAACTGGACGAGCGACGCGTTGTCGATCACGGGCCTCGTGTTGGGCATGGCCGCGACGGCCGTAAACCCGCCGGCAACGGCCGCCTCGCCGCCCGTTCGGATCGTTTCGGCTTCTTCGGTTCCGGGTTCGCGGAGGTGGACATGAATGTCGAAGAATCCCGGGGCGACGATCATGTTCGTCGCGTCGATCCGATTCGCGTCGATCCGGGCGAACTCTCCGGGCAGACCCACCTGGACCACACGGTCTCCTTCGATCAAGAGATCGCCCGGGCGATCCAGATCCCGGGCGGGATCGACGAGCCTTCCGTTCTCGACAACCAGCCTCATGCGCCTCCCAGTAGATGGTAGAGCACCGCCATGCGGACGGCGACGCCCGCGGAAACCTGGTCCAGGATGACCGAATACGGACCGTCGGCGACCTCGGCGGCGATTTCGATTCCACGGTTGATCGGGCCCGGGTGCATGACAACGACGTCCGGCCTTGCCCGTCCCAACCGTTCGGTCGAGAGTCCGTAGTGGCGGCAATACTCCCGTGCCGAAGGAAAAAACGATTCGTTCATGCGCTCGAACTGGAGCCGCAACATCATAATCACGTCGGCGTCGGCGATGGC
>CAZTTI010000234.1:0-3407 GCA_964615925.1 uncultured Solibacteraceae bacterium | reverse complement strand
CGGTGAGGCTTTGCGTCCCGAATTCAAAAGCTATTCCGCAGCGGTCATCGAAAATGCCAAGGTTCTGGCTACACGCCTGAAAGAGCGCGGAGCCAATCTTGTCGCTGGCGGCACGGATACGCACGTTGCGCTTATCGACCTTTCGCCGCTGGGCATTACCGGCCGCGATGCTGATGAAGCGCTCGAACGTGCCGGCATTACCTGCAACAAGAACAGCATTCCGAACGACCCGCAGCCACCTATGAAGACCAGCGGTATTCGTGTCGGCTCTCCGGCCGGAACAACGCGCGGCTTTGGCCCTGCGGAGTTCGAGTTGATTGGCGACATGGTTGCCGACGTGCTGGACGGACTGCGCGAAAAAGGCGAGGCCGGTGATCCGGCAGTAGAAGCCAATGTTCGCGAGCGCGTTCTGGAGCTCTGCGCCCGTTTCCCGGTCTATCCGGAATAATCGGACCTCCCTATGCGCTGCCCCTTTTGTGCCTATGACGATAGCCAGGTAAAAGATAGCCGTCCGACGGAAGATGGAACGACTATCCGGCGGCGTCGGCAATGCGAAGGGTGCGGCGCGCGGTTCACGACCTTTGAGCGGATCCAGCTTCGTGAGATCAGCGTCGTGAAAAGCCAGGACCGGCGGGAAACTTTCGACCGGTCCAAGATTGATTTGTCGGTGGCGCTCGCCTGCCGCAAACGGGGCATCGCGCAGGAACAGATGGATCAGCTTGTATCGGGCATCCAGCGGCAATTGGAAACCAGCGGCGAAACCGAAATACCGTCCAAGCGCATTGGTGAAATGGTGATGGACGGTTTGAAAAATCTCGACTCGGTTGCCTATATCCGCTTCGCATCGGTTTATAAGGACTTTACCGAGGCCAAGGATTTCGAAGAATTCGCCGGTAGTGTGAAAGATATTGGCATCATCGATGTCATAAAGAAATGAGCACCGGCAAACCGATTATCGTTCTCGTTAAACCGCAGCTTGGCCAGAATATCGGCAAAGCGGCGCGGGCGATGCTGAACTTTGGCCTGACCGAAATGCGGATTGTGGACCCGCGGGATGGCTGGCCCAACCCGTCGGCTGGCCCGACAGCAGCAGGTGCCGATCAGGTCTTGGAAGAAGCGCAGGTTTTTAAAACAACCGCAGAAGCCGTGGCGGATTGCTCGCACATTTATGCGACCACGGTGCGGAAACGCGCCCTCCGGTCGTCGGATCCACTCAACGCGTCGAGAAGTTTGGCGACGTTCTCGGAGTACGTGGCCGCGGGTCCCGCATAGCGCGCACTGTGCACTCCAGGAGCCCCAGCCAGTGCCGTGACCTCGAGCCCCGTGTCGTCGGATATCGCCGCCAGGCCGGTGGCGCTGGCCACGGTTCGAGCTTTCAAGAGCGCGTTGCCGTGCAGCGAGTCTTCGGTCTCCTCGACGTCAGGCCAGTCGAGATCGCGCACGATCTCGGTGACGATTCCGACCTCGGCGAGTACCGCTTCCACTTCGACGATCTTGTCCGGGTTCTTCGACGCGACGACCGCCCGCTCGAACCTCACGGAGTCGACGCCCGGATCTGTGCGTCGACGAGCTCCCGGATCCCGGCGGAGGCGAGATCGAGCATCTCGTCCAGTTGGGCACGATCGAACGGTGCCCCTTCGGCGGTCCCCTGGACTTCGACGAGTCCACCTTCGCCGGCCATCACCACATTGAGATCGACCTGTGCCGCAGCGTCGGACTCGTATTCGAGGTCGAGCAGGATCTCGCCATCGACGATCCCCACAGAGGTGGCCGCCACCTGATCGCGGATCGGGTTGCGCACCACGAGGTTCTCCGCCAGTGCCCATTCGAGGGCCTCGTTCATCGCCACCCAGGCTCCGGTGACGGCGGCGGTCCGGGTTCCACCGTCGGCCTGGATGACGTCGCAGTCGACCCGGACCACGACGTTTGGCATCTTGTCGAGGCTGATGATCGAGCGCAGGGCCCGTCCGATCAGCCGGCTGATCTCTTGCTGGCGGCCCTTCGTGTAGGAGTCACGGCGAATGCGCTCCGAACTCGACCCCGGCAGCATCGCGTACTCGGCAGTGACCCATCCGTTCCCGGTGTCACGCATCCAGCGCGGGATGTCGGTGTCGACCGATGCGGTGCACAACACCCGAGTCCTCCCCATCTCGATCAATACCGAACCAGGTGTGGCATCGGTGTATCCGACATGGAGCCGGACAGGGCGGAGTTCGTCGGCAGCGCGATCGCGCATGGTCACACCTCGATCGTGAGACCCGACACGGCATGCGAGACCGGGCCGGGAAAGGTCTTCTGGGCTTCGGACACAGACCGTACAGGATCGAGCCCGGGCTTCAGATGCGTGAGTATCAATCGCGTCGCTCCGATCTCGGCGGCGATGGCACCCGCCTCGGTGGCGGTGAGGTGCTGGGTGTAGTCACCCCCGTCTCCGGTGCCTTGCCACGTGGCTTCCGAAAGAACGACGTCGCTCCGAGTGACGTCCTTCCACCACTCCCCCGCCGGTCCCGTGTCGCCCGTGTAGAACAACGAGCGGCCGCTGGCTTCGGCGCGAACCGCCACCGCAGCGACCGAATGGTCGACCCGAAAAAACTGCAGCTGCATCGACCCCACGTTGCGCTTCTCGCCATGTCTCACCGGGTCGGGGATGAAGACCTCCCAGAATCGATTCCCCGATCTCGCGTCGACGAACGCTGCCAGCGACTCGATCGTCGAGCGCGGAGCCACGAGCGGAATGCCGAGTCGGGGTGTCGCGCCGTACGCCCACAGGTGATAGAGCGCGAGTACATCGGCACAATGGTCGGGGTGCCGATGGCTGATGACGACGGCATCGATGTTCGTCGGCTCCTCCAATCGGGGCATTGTGCCGAATCCGAGGTCCATGATGACCCTGGTGTCGCCATCCGAAACGACATAGCCCGACGACGGCGCGTCGGGAGCCGGCCAGCTGCCGGTCGATCCCAGCACATGCAGTGCCAGGGTCACGGCGCGAGCCGCTCCCGGATCCACGCTGGTTCCGAACGTCGATAACGCACGCGGTCGTGCAGACGATTTGGTCGGCCCTGCCAGAACTCGAACACCATCGGCTCGACGCCGTACCCACCCCAGGTATCGGGGCGGGGAATCTCCTCGGAAGCGAGCGCGTCGGCCACGCGGGTCTCCAACCACTCCCGGGACGGAATGGATTCGCTCTGGGGCGACACGACCGCGCTCGCCTGGGACCCCCTTGGTCGCCCCGCGAAGTACGCGTCGCTCATTTCGTCGCTCACCGGCCGAGCGACCCCGGCGATCCGCACCTGACGATGCACCGCGAACCACGGAAACAGCAGGCTCACGCGGTTGTCGGCTTCGATGTCACGTCCCTTGTGAGACATCCGGTTCGTGTAGAACACGAACCGGCCGTCGTG
>CAZTTI010000233.1:0-4734 GCA_964615925.1 uncultured Solibacteraceae bacterium | reverse complement strand
GAGCGGCACGAAGATCGCCGAAATTCTCCCCTGCTGCGGGTTCAAGGCGAACTCGCCGAGCCTTTCGGGCGGGAGCGTCTCCCGGACGACGACGCGGACGGTCCGGCCCACGTCGTCCTTGCGGCCGTAAACCGACTCGATCGGAACGTCGGTGGGACGCTGGACGCGTACGAGCAGCGTGTCGCCGGCGTTGGCCTGAAGCGTTTCCGCCAAGCCCGGGCTCAGAAATGCTTCCCGCTCCACGGGGCCTTCGACGGAAAGCCCGTGGAAGCCCCAGAAGCGATCGTCGACGCCGTAGACCTGGACGTTTCCGGCACGACCGTTCCCGGTCTGCATCGTGACCGAACCTTCCGCGACGATCATGGGCACGGCGTCGTCGAACGCCTCCACGGCGAGAGCCTCCCGGAAATAACCGGTCGAGATGAGGACGTGCCCGGTGTTGCCGATTCGTTCGAGCACGAGATCGCGCAGGCTTCCCCGCACGGAGTCGCCGACGAGGAGGGCGCCGGAGAGGACGGCCACGGCGGTGGCCACCCCGGCGACAACCGCAAGATTCGTGCGCCAGTAATAGGCCAGGCCGTGGGCGGCCAGACGGGCGGCCTTCATCGCCCCACCGCCTGGAGTTGTCGTCCCGTCAGCCGGAATCGCGCCGGGAAGCGGCCGGCGAGGGACTCGCTGTGGGTCACGACGACGAGGACGTTGTTTGCCCTCCGGTGAAGATCGAGAAGAAGGCCGGCGACCCGTTCGGCCGAGTCCTGGTCGAGGTTTCCCGTCGGCTCGTCGCAGAGCAGGATGGCCGGATGTCGAATGAGGGCGCGGGCGATGGCCACCCGCTGTTTCTCCCCGCCGGACAACTCTCCCGGACGGTGGTCGATCCGTTCGGCGAGGCCGACCTGGTCGATGAGGGCTCGCGCACGCGATTCGAAATCCGGTCCGGTTTCGCCGACCAGCGTCGGCACCAGGACGTTCTCGAGCACCGAACACTGGGGCAGGAGGCAATGGTCCTGGAAGACGAAGCCGATCCGGGAATTGCGGAAACGCGCCTGGTCGGCTTCGGAAAGGGCGTAGAGGTCGGTCCCGTCGATACTCACCGATCCGGTCGTGGGCGGTTCGAGGCCCCCGAGGATGTAGAGCAGCGAGCTCTTTCCGCTGCCGGAGGGTCCGGTGACGGCCACCCCATCTCCGGGTTCGAGCGTGAAACCGACGCCACTGAGCACCGTCAGCGGTCCCCGCGGCGTCGGATATTCCTTGCCGAGATCAGAGACTTCCAGCATGGGTCCTCAGATCCGCGCTCCCGCGAAGAGCAATCTCGTAAGCTTCGACGAGCGATTCCGCTGATCGGGTGACCGAGTATCGCGTTCGAACGCCTTTGATGCCGGCTTCGCCGAGCGCCGATCGCCGTACCGGATCGCGCCAGAGGCCCAGGAGCCCGCCAGCGAGGCTCTCGACGCTGTCCGGTTCGACGAGTACTCCGCCGCCGGTGTTCTCCACGATCTCGGTAAACGCCCCCCGGCGTGGTTGAACGACCGGAATGCCATTGGCCATCGCCTCGATCAGGAACAGACCTTTCGGTTCGTCGTAGGTTGCCGGGACCGATAGCACATCCAGGCTCTGGAGGAAGCGGATCTTGCCCTCCCGGTCGACCACTCCGTGGTAGACGAACTCGCTTTTGAGACCGGCACGTCGAAGCACGGCCTGGGCGGCATCGAGATAGGCCGCGTTGTCCGGAGAGGTGTACCCGGCGGCTTCGAGCATGGCCCGGCCTTCTGGAAAAATCCTCCGCAAATGGACGTAGGCGTCCACGAGCTCCCGGAAACCCTTCTCCGGAGCGATCCGGGCGAAGTAGCCGATCCTGAACGGCGCGCCGGGCGCGTCCGTCCGCCGCCGGCCGCATCCGTCGAGGTTGATCCCGAGCGGGACGACCGAGATCTTCTCCGGTGGGATTTCCAGGTAGCGGCTCATGTATTCCGCGCAATAGCCGCTGACGGCAATGAAGCGGTCGATGTTTCCGATGTTCGCTCGAATCAGTCCGAGCGCCTGCTCCCGGTAAGGCGGTGCGAGCCCGTCGATGAACAGTTCTTCCCCCTGAAGCGTGCAGGTGACCGGCGCGCGGAACGCTTCCCTCAACGGTTCGGCCATCGAGATCAGCAGGGAGTTGGGGAGATTGACGACGTCCGGCGGGGGTTCGTGCCCGAGCCAGTCGAGGAACTTCTCGAACTCCTTGTGCAGGACCCCGGAACGGCCGGAAAGCATCGAGACCGTGAGCTCGCCCAGCAGCTTCGGATCGTTCGACACGGCGCGCCCCGCGAGGCGGCGGATGAGGGCCGGCGAGTCCCAGACGCGGTCGAGGAACCGTGGGGTCCACCGAAAGAGCGGCACGTATTGCTGGAGGTAGACGCTGATGCCGCCGAAGAGCACGCGCTCGGCGCTGACGTTGGGCTCATCGGTCCGGGTTGGCGTGTAGACCGGGACCAGCGTGACGTCGTGTCCGAGGCGGATGAGTTCGCGGGCGATCGCGTTGTCGCGCGCGCAACTCCCGCAGTACATCCCCGCGGCACCGGCTGTGATGGAGAGAATACGCATCGGAGCGAACCTCCTCCGACCCTATCACTTCATGGCCGGTATCGGGGCGCTCTGAAACGCGCGCGCGCGGAACAGAAACTCGACGATGTTCCCTTCGTGGGGCTGCAACCAGTTGAGTTTCGTCGTCGGAACCGGGCCGAGGTTCAATCGATCGATGTGGACGGCATCGAGGAGGGCCTCCCGGAATTTCTCGTCCGCAGTGATCGCGCTGCACACCAGCGTCGGCCCCATGCGGCGGATCATCTCCGACTGCGGACACTCGACGACGGAAGCGAACGGGAACATGTACTCCTTCGACGCGATCGGAGCGTCCGGGGACTCGCAGTGGACGACGGTGGGAAGCAGGTACGCTCCTTTCCCCGCCGGGACGACGCGGGGAGCATCGCGATATTTCGCGGTGATGTCCTCCGATCCGGGCGCGGCCAGGTCGTTGTCGATCGCCCCGGAAATCGCCTCGGCGATTCCGGGTACGGTGAACGCCGCGAGCGCGGCCTCCGGGTCGTCGGGTGGCTTCGGCACGATCGCGGCCAGCCGATGGGCCACCGCGTCGGCGATTTCCCGCGTGTGGCGGCTCGCCCAGATTCCCGACGCGTTGATGCATCCTCGGCCGCTGTTGATGGCAATCGACTCCACCATCAGGTCGAGATGGCTTTCCCAGTCATCGACCTCGTCGTCGCCGAGGACGATCTTCGAAAAACCCGGGCCGTGAGCCTGGACCCGGGGGTTGCCCCGGTAGCGGTCGACGGTGGCCTGGCCCCCGAAGATCAGGCTGCGTTGGCAGTGTTCGAGGACGGCGGCCCCCATAGCCGCTTCTCCCGGATAGATCGCGATGGACTCGCGCGGAATTCCCGCCGCGAAAAACGCGTTGGCCATCCGGTAGGGTGTCCAGGGTTCCTGAGGCCCCGGTTTGAGGACCAGACCGACCTGCAACGGGATGATGGGGAGCCAGAGCGTGTGTACGCCCGGAGAGTTGGAGGGCAGGACCAGGCCGAGCACGGGACTCTGGGCCTGGAAGCTGATCGGGACCCCGCGTTCCTCCCCGTACCCTCGCGAAAGCACGTCGAGATCCAGACCCCGCGTGAGCGACGCCAGGATGGACTTCATCTGGGCGAGCACGAACTCGTTCTTCTTCATGTTCGCACGGCAGAGGTGCTCGGGCAGTCCGGTCGAGGCCGACTGCGCGCGGGCAAACTCCTCGGGCGATTGGGCGCCGTCGCCCATCTCCACCGTTCCGTTCATGTACAGTTCGCCCGCCTTTCTCACCATTCCGATGAGGTCGTCCATCGGGATCTTCCGGAGCGCCTGCCGCGCCCGGTCGGCCTTTCTCATGTCGCGCTGGACGAGGCCGGGATTGGCGCGGCCGACGCGCGCGATCGGCTCGCCGGTCGCGAAATGGACCACTTCGTCGGTTTCGAGGCTTTCGTACGGTGTTCCCCAGCGGAGAACGGGCAGGTTCAGCATGTTTCCAGAGTTCAGTACACGCCCACTGTCGTCGTTGCG
This sequence comes from uncultured Solibacteraceae bacterium, assembly GCA_964615925.1. GTDB lineage: Bacteria > Acidobacteriota > Terriglobia > 20CM-2-55-15 > 20CM-2-55-15 > JAJEDW01. The sequence continues at coordinate 651 of CAZTTI010000233.1, read as the reverse complement.
GCAAATCCGTGAAACGGGCGAACGCCGCTGACGCCGTCCCAGGGATAGAGGGCGCACGCCGGTTCCCGTTCGCCTTCGTCGCGTTCGAGGAATCCGGGCATGAAGAACTCCCGTGTCAGCGTGGTCACCTTGACGCGGCCCGTCGCGCCGTACTCGACGAGCTTGCCGGTGTCGTCGAAATCCACGACCTGGATGACGGCCCGTGGCTGCGGCGCGTAGTAGGTGATCTTGTAGTTGTTCCCGGGTCCGCTTGGCGAGCTGGCCGCCAGGCCCATCATCGTGTTCCCGTAGGTCGGGGTCATGTAGGCGCCGTCGAGCAGTTCCTCGTGCGCGAACCGGTTCCACTGCGGCGTGAACTCGGTGCCCCCGGAGAAGATGCCCGTGATGCCGGCCTGACGGATGGTCGTGCCCATCGACTCGAGGCGCAGGGCGAGCGCTTCGAGGAGCTTGGGCGTCGTGAACATGCAGCGGATGTCGTGCCCCGCCTGGAGGATCGTCACGGCCTGATCGATGACGTGGTTCTTGTACGCCTCGAGGTGCTCGGTCCAGCCCTTCCGGATCAGCTTGATGACCCAGCGCGGATCCAGATCGACACAGAACGAGACGCCCCCGCGATACTGGGCGAGATGCTCGACCGACAACCGGAGCCGC
>CAZTTI010000232.1:0-4336 GCA_964615925.1 uncultured Solibacteraceae bacterium | reverse complement strand
GACGTTCCGGCGTCCGCTACGTATCGGTCTTGATCACCGACGCCTAGTCGAAGATGCGCGAAATGCTTCGGCCGATCCCTTCGAAGAAACCGGGGAACGAAAACGGCCCCGACCCATGAATCGGACAGAAATGGTCCGGGGCCGTGCCGCGGACGAAAGCGTAGGTTTCCGCGTCCGGGCATCCCCTGGAAGCCAGGGCGCCCGTGGCCGGATCGATCGAGACCAGTTCCACACCCGGTCCGAGGACAAAGTCGCCGGACGGTGAACCCTGTTCCGCCGCGGCGATCATGAAGTCGGTCCAGATCGGCAGGGCCGAGCGCGAGCCGTCGATGCCCAACTCGCTGCCGTCGTCGAACCCCACCCACGCCACGGCCAGCAGGCCGGACGTGTATCCGGCAAACCAACCATCCCGGGACGTCCCCGTCTTGCCGGCGGCCGGGAGCGTGAAGCCCCGGGCGCGCACGCCGGCGCCGGTCCCCCGGTCAACGACGTTCGCGAGCAGGTCGGTCATCACCGCGGCCACTTCGCTACGGATCACCCGGTGGGACTCCATCGGATACGACCGCACGACTGTGCCGTCGGCGGCCTCGACCTTCCGGACGCCGCGGGGAACGACCCGGACGCCCTCGTTCGCAAACATCGTCCAGGCGCCGGCGATCTCCAGCGGGGTGACCTCGAACGCGCCCAGCGCGATCGACGGGAACGGCTGGATATCGCCGTTCAGACCCGCCCGGCCGGCCAGCCCGGCGACGCGGTCGTACCCCACGCGCTCGGCGATCTTGACCGCCGGGACGTTCAGGGAGCGCTGGAGCGCCTCGCGGACGGTCACGACGCCGTGAAAGACGCTCCCATAGTTGTTGGGAGCGTAGACTTCGTCCCGCCCGTAATGGAACTCGGTGGGGGCGTCCAGAACCGTCGTCACCGACGTGATGATTCGGTCGGTCGAAAGGGTCCCGTCTTCGCGGGTGTCGCCCGGACCGAATCGCCGCGGGGACCGGGCATCGAGGTCGAACACCACTCCCGAACTCAAAGCCGGGAAACGTCCGAACTCCGGCCGCGGAAGCGGATCGAACGCCGTCTCCACCGCCGCCGCGTACACGAACGGCTTGAACACCGATCCGGGCTGCCGGAAGGCTTCGGAGATGCGGTTGTACTGGCTCGAGGCGTAATCCCGCCCGCCGATCATGGCCTTGATCTCGCCCGAGTGCGGATCGAGAACGACGAGCGCGGCCTGGACCGGCGGTTCGCCCGATCCCGGCCCCCGGCCCCGCGCCGCGAGCTGCTCCTCGACGTACCGGACTCCGTTGGCGACGGCGGTGGCGGCCGCACGCTGGAGGCCCGGATCGATCGTCGTATAGATGCGAAGGCCTCCGCCCGCGAGGTCCTGATCGTCGAAATCCCGGGTGAGCTCGCTGCGGACGTAGTCCACCATGTAGGGCGCCAACCCGGCATTGGCGAACTTTTCCACGACGACGATGGGTTCGTTCGTGGCCTGCTCCGACGCGTCGGGCTCGATGAATCCGGCATCGACCATGGAGGCGAGAACCAGTTCCCGCCGACTGGCCGCGGCGTCCGGGTTCTCGGTCGGCGCATAGGCGTTCGGGGCCGGCAGCATTCCGACCAGGATCGCGATCTCCGACAACGTCAGGTCATCGACTTCCTTGCCGAAATACGCAGACGCCGCCTCGCCGAAGCCGTGGATGGCAAACGAGCCCCGGTGGCCGAGATAGATTTCGTTGACATAAAGGCCCAGGATCTCTTCCTTGGTCAACGCGCGTTCGACGAGCAACGCGATGACGGCCTCCGGAAGCTTGCGCCCCCACGTCCGCTGGCTGCGGTCGAGAAACATGCTTCCCGCCAACTGCATCGTGAGCGTGCTCGCGCCCTGGCGGCCGGTGCCCGACAAATTGGCCCATGCCGCCCCGGCCACACGGACCGGATCGACACCGAAGTGATTGGGAAACCGCCGGTCCTCCGCCGCGATGATGGCGTTCTCGAGAGCCTGGGGAATCTCGTCCAGTTCGAGGAGGCGGCGCTTGGTCCGGGAATCGTCGTGGAGCATCGTGATCCGCTCGGGGGGCAGTTCGACCCGGTCGAGCCGGAATCCGGTCTCCACTTCCAGGGCGCGAACCAGACGTCCGCCGGAAAACTGCATGGCATACGCGCCGCCTCCCGCGGGAGAAACGACGAGATGCGAGGGCCGGAGCGGGTCCCAGTCGTATGCGTCGCCCTTCGCCTCATTCCCAGGTTCGAACCCGGCCCCAGGTTCGAACCCGGCCCGCTCCAGCGATTCGATCACGCCTCCTACGTCGGTGGAATCCCCCAGGTAAAGGACCCGGGGAGCGGCGTAGACCTGTGCGGGCTCCGCGAAGACACTTCCCCCCAGCTGGCGCTCCACGATGACGTTGTAGGTCTGGTAGACGTCCACCACGGTCCACACGCCGAAACCGAGCGTGGCGGCGACGAGGCCGGAACACGCCAGCATGACGGGTCGCTTCGCGTGCCCGAGAACGTCGCCCAGGGCAACGGCGAAACCGACCGGCGGCGTCCGGACCACGGCGAAAACGACGGACCGTAGGGTCTCCCGGATGGACCGGAGGGTCTCCCGGAAGGAGCCTTGCGATGACTTGAGGCGAGGATCGTCGTTCATGATTCGGTGGGCGCATGGGCCCTCCCTTCGTCATGCACGCCGTCTTCCGTCCACTCGAAAGGCCGAAAGCCGTTCCGGATTCAATAACTTGAGGCGGCCCGGCGCCTGCCGGCGGCGTGAGGCCCGCGCCGAACCGGTAAAGTTTCCCGGTTCGGCGGTGACCCCGGTCTCAGTCATCGAGGAACCGGCGGGCGGTATCGATGTCGCACTGCTCGTTGGAGTGCCGCATGGTCGGGCGGTAGAGCCACTCGCCTTCCCACGAGACCGGTTCGGCCAGATACTCGGGATCTTCCATCGTTCCCGAGTAGACGAGGGCCTTGCCGTCCTCGCGGAGCCTGAACCGCTCGACGAGCCGCTTCCCGGTACTTCCCGGCAACGAGGTCGAGAGGCCCATGGGATGGGCGTCGTAGTTGGTCGTCTCCACGACGAGGACGTCGCCCTCCCATTGCCCGACCGAATGGCCATGGAGCGACGTCTCCGATGCCGGTGGATGCTGGCGCCCGTCGAGATGGATGACGCGTTCCGAGTCCATCCAATCGACCCGCATCACCACCTGGTCGTCGCCGAGCGTGATCGTGTTGGCCACGGGATAGAACATCAGGCCCGGCGCCGCGATCGGAATGCAGTCCTTCTGCGGCGTCTCCATCGGGTTCGTGTTCGCCATCGCCGTCCGCCCGGCTTCGGTCACCGCCCAGCCGCGGGCCCCGCCCAGGAAAGCGAAGAACTCGGTTCGCGGCGAGAACCACGTGCCCGCGATGCCCGTGGCCGTCTGGTCGCTCTCCTCGTAGATGCTCTCCGATGAGATGTTCAACGGGTAATAAGTGCCGTCTTCGGTGAACAGCTCGCGGCCCAGCATCAGCCGGTCGGGATCCCGGCGGCCGGGGTTCCCGGCGATCGTGACGACATCCCCGAACCGGACCGCGTCCCGCGTGAAGCCCAGCGGCGAGAGGACCGAAGCCGCGCCCGCTTCGACTTCGAGCGAGGTTCCCTCCACGTCGAGTGTCAGGTACACATGCGGGTTCCTGTAGACGTATTCGGTGACGCGGCCGGTGACGACGACCTCCTGGCCGGTATCGAACGCCGCCGAACTGTGGTGCGCCCGCGCGGGCGCGACCGAAATCACAAGAGCGATCCAGACGAACGCTCGGGTCCAACTCAATCTCATCGTCATCGTCGACCCTCCTTCAACTGCCTCTGGAATTCTCGTTCGAAACCGGACGCGTCCGCAACCCGTCGGGCGCGTCCGCCCTCACCACCCGAACCGCCACCCGAACCGCATTGCCAGGCCGATGCCCTTTTCTGAGAATACGAGCACTCGAACGCCACCTGGAGAGAACCGATGAAGTTTGCGCGCAGACGGTCCCTGGATTTCAAGGGTTTCCTCGACCACGGAACCACTCTCACCGGGGAATTGCACTTCTCCGGAGCACTCCGGATCGACGGCACGGTGCACGGGTCCATCACCACCACGGATCTGCTCATCGTCGGAGAGCAGGCATCGATCCATGCCGACATCCGGGCTGGCGAGATCCAGGTTCACGGCGCCGTGCTCGGGAACATCGAGTGCGGGCGGCGGATCGAGATTTCTTCCACCGGGATCGTGCGCGGGGACGTCCGGACCCCTCAGCTCGTCATCGACGAAGGCGGGACGTTCGAAGGGCAGAGCCACCTGCCCGAAGTCGCAAC
>CAZTTI010000231.1:0-3243 GCA_964615925.1 uncultured Solibacteraceae bacterium | reverse complement strand
GTCCGGTCGATGGAGCCGATGTACACCGTTCGATCGTCCACCGAAAGAACACCGAAGTCGGTATAGAGGAAACGGCCGTCGGGCAAGGCGGAGACGTGCGTGTGATCACCGGTGGTCACGGGCACCGGCGTTCCGCCCTCGGCGGACACTTTCAGCAATCCCCTGAAAGCCGCGTGTTCAAACACAATCACGTCGTCGGAATTCCAGAAACCCGACGCCACTGAGGCGGGAACGTCCGCCACGCGCTGAACGGCGCCCGAGGACACGTTCACTTTCAGCAGCGCCCCCTGCGCTAGCGACCAGTACGCCACGAACCGGCTGTCCGGGGACCAGATCGGGACACCGTTGAATGCTCCGAATGCGGGGGCGCCGGTGGCTCTCGTTTCTTGGAGCCGCCGGAACGTTTCGGTTGCGAACTCGCGAATCCAGAGGCCCGCCCCATCCTCCGAGTTCCCGATGAAAGCCAGATGGCGACCATCGGGCGAAATATTGAAGAGGTCTGTGAATTCCAGGTCGTCCGGCTGCGGGATGGCGAGCCGCAGCGCTTCGACCGGATCGCCTCCTCCGGGCTGGATCAGGCCCCATCCCGCGGCGGCGGCCAGGGCGAGACCGGCGATCGCCGGCCAGACCCATCGCTGCCGTCGAGCCGGTGCCGGAGGTGCCTGGTGTGTAGGTGCGTCGTCGAGGAGCAGGCCAAGGTCGCCAATATGCCGCAGGCGCTTCTCGGGATCCCGTTCGAGACAGCGGCCGAGTAGCTTCCGGAATCGAAAAGGGACGGCGTCCCAATCGGGTTCGTTTTTCAGGACACCAGCCAGGATGTCGGACACGGTCTCACCGGTGAACAATCTCGACCCGGTGAGCATCTCGTACAGCACCACGCCGAACGACCAGACGTCCGTCCGCTTGTCGAGCGGTCGGCCCCGGGCCTGCTCGGGCGACATATAGGCGGCGGTCCCCAGAATGGCGCCCCGTTCGGTCCGGGCCGCGCTGCCCGTGGGCGATGCCGAGAGGTCGACGCTGGTTCCGTCGCCGATCAACGATTTGGCCAAGCCAAAGTCCAGGACCTTCACGGCGCCGTCGGGCATGACCTTGATATTCGCCGGCTTCAAATCGCGGTGAATGACGCCCTTTTCGTGAGCCGCTTCCAGGGCCTCGGCGATCTGCAGGGCCAGTCGGAGAGATTCATCCTCCCGGAGGGCGCCGGCCTCGAGGAGGTCTTCCAGCGTATCTCCGTCGACCAGTTCGAGGACAAGGAAACGTCCGCCTTCGTATTCCTCCAGGCCGTAGATCGCGGCGATGTTTCTGTGGTTCAGAGACGCCAGGAGCTGGGCTTCACGCCTGAACCGGGCCAGGAACTCCGGATCGCCTGCAAAGGCTCGCGGCAGTGTCTTGATGGCAACTTCGCGTCGGAGTGTGGTGTCTCGAGCCCGCCAGACCTCGCCCATGCCGCCTTTCCCCAAGGGGCCGAGGATGTCGTAATGGCCGAGTCGGCTCCCAGCCGTCAGAGGCCGTGGGTCGTCCAGGAAGCCGTTCAGATCGCTTCGCTCGAGCAGGGATTCCACTTCGTGACGCAGCGATCGGTCGTCTCCGCAGGCCGCGTCCAGGAAAGCGGGCCGCTCCGCCGGCGATTTCTCGAGTGCCGCGTGAAAGACCGTCTCGATCTGTTTCCAGCGATCCGGCATGAAGCAGAACCTTGCTCGATTTCGAGATCCGGCGACCAGGTCAATTCAAGCACACCAGGCTGCGGGCCGCCAAGGCATCACTCACTTTCGCCCAAAGCTTTCTGGATCCGGCGTGCCTGGGCCGGATGAAATCCGAGTCCACTCTGAGTGGCCAGGGACGACTCCCGAAAGCCCCATTCCGGGCTCATGAGGCCCGTGGCGGAGTGCCCGGCTTCCGGCATCAGCAGGTGTCCCAGCTCGTGTGCGATGACGGCGCCAAGCAGGGATCCAAGGTACTTCGGCCGTCCTTGGCCGAAGCCGTGTTTGTGGGCCACTCTCCGGACGCGGTCGTAGAGGATGTACGCCCGCGGACAATGGACCGCCTGCCGCACAGCGACACCGAGCGCGCCGCCCGGCCAGTTGTCGGGAGACTCCCCGGCGATGACGACCCAGAAATCCACCGGTTCGGGCGGCGAAGCGCACGTTTCGAGCGAGGTCGTCTTGAAGTCGGCCGGTCCAATCGTAGTGCTCGTCTCGATCCACCGGAATTCGACGCCCGCCGCGCCGAAAATCCGCGCGGTTTCTTCCAGGGCATGGCGCCGGACCTCGTCGGCGACCCCGCTGCGATCGCACATCATGACCGTCAACTGCGGCCTGGGACCGCTCTGGTCGCTTGCCAGGAGCCCCGGCGCCCCGGCCAGCACCGAAAATCCTATCGCCGTCCATCTCCAGAGTCCGTTCACCTTCGCCTCCCCCGCGGCAATTGCCGCGCTTACCGGAACAGGCGGAGATGGCGCGGGGAAACCGACACGCGTGGGGAAAAAACTTCCGGAGGGGTGTGGTAGCTTGCACCGGGAGGGACAAATGAGCGGTGGCGATGGGGTGGATCTAACGACTCTCCTCAGGGCCTGGTCGGACGGCGACGGCGAAGCTCTGGAGAAACTGGTGCCGCGGGTCCGCCGGGAGCTGCACCGCTTGGCCCACCGCTGCATGAGGGGAGAACGACCCGGCCACACGCTCCAGACGACGGCACTGATCAACGAAGCGTACATCCGTCTGGTCGGCTGGAAGGACGTGCGCTGGCAGAACCGCGCCCACTTCTTTTCCGTCTCTGCTCAGATCATGCGCCGCATCCTCGTCGACGCGGCCCGGAAACGGAAGCAGGTGAAGCGGGGCGGGGACGCTTTCCGGACGACGCTGGACGAGGCGTGCGTTGTTGCGCCGGAACGTTCGGCCGATGTCGTGGCGCTCGATGAAGCGCTGACGCGGCTGGCCGAAATCGACCCTCGCAAGGCCAAAGTCGTCGAGATGCGGTTCTTCGCGGGGCTCGATTACGAGGAGATCGCGGCCGTCCTCGGTGTCTCGGACCGGACCGTTCTGCGGGATTGGAAGCTCGCTCGCGCCTGGCTCTACCGGGAGCTCGAACGGTAGGTTCCGGCGGGCGCGACTCGAACGCGACTCGGTTTGACCCGGCCCGACCCCCTCCTATAGAATCCCGCGATCCATGCAGACATCGACGTCGAAGCCGCAATCCGGAAGCGGGCTCCGGTCCGTGGCCTTTTTCGCGCCTTTCCCTTCCCGA
>CAZTTI010000230.1:0-3135 GCA_964615925.1 uncultured Solibacteraceae bacterium | reverse complement strand
CCTCGTTGTAGACAAACGTCGTGGCCGTGTACGTTCCGCCGACCGACGTCGTCAACCCGTCGCCCATGGAGTTGAGATTCACGCCCGTAATCGTGACGATGCGCGGCAGGTTCCGCACGCTGTCGAGGAACCGGGCCATGTTGTGATAGGTGGTCTGAAACTGGTAGTCCCACGCCCAGGCCGAATAGACGTTCTGGTCGACCGGCGCCCGCGGCGCGACGCGAGACACGTTGACCGACGCGGCTTCGGCGAGCGATTCGATCTCGGTGATGATTTCCGCCGTCTCGCGTTGGAGAGGCAGGATGGCCTTCAGGTCGTCGAGCTGTCGTTGAAGCTCTTCGGACTCGGCGCGGATCCGGGCCAGTTGCTGCTGCCGTTGCACGGCACGAGCCACATCGGCCTCGAGCTGTGTCAGGCGGACCTCCTTCTCGGCGATCTCCAGATTCATCGGCGAGATGAACCGGTACCAGAGAAGCCCGAGAAGCACACCCGCGACGAGGACGACGATGACGCCCTGGACGTGCCACTTCAGTTTTGCGAAATCGCTAAATTCTATTGCCATGTTTCGCTCCCTCGATCGCCTAGTCGCCTTCCGCGATGTCCGGTCCCGAAACCGCGACGGCCGGGGGGACGAACTCGCAGGACAGGTTGAATGTGAAACGGTCCGGCCCGGAGGACTGGATCGACCCGAGGCTGAGATTACGGAAGTATCCGGTGTTCTCGAGACTCGTCATGAAATCCGCGATGGCGAACTGCGACGTTCCCGTTCCGGAAATCGATACGTCGGTATTGTTCTGCGAGAGCGAGGTCAGCCAGAGGTACTCGATCTGCTCGACCGCGTGGCTGATCATGTCCAGGGCGACCACCGGACTCCCTTGTCTCCGCTGGAGGCCTTCGATCGCCGCGACGCGGCTCCGGAGCGACTCGATCCGGTTTTCGTAGACTTCGCCTTCGGCGATGACGCTCTCGAGCCGGGCCCGCTGCGCCTCCGCCTCGGCGATCGAGGTGTTGAGTGTGTCGAGTCGGCCCGTCACTCCGGTGTACCAGAAGTATCCGAAGGCGGCACTTGCTGCGAGGACCCCCACCCAGAGGACGGGCAGCAGGTTGAGCGGCTGGTGTCGCGCCGCCTTCGCCTTCCGGGATTTCGTTGCGGCGCTCTTGTCGCCGATCAGATTCACACGGATCATTGGTCGAACCCCCTCATTGCGAGTCCCAGAGCCACGGCGAGGGCCGGGCCGTGCTCGCGGACATCCGGACCCACCTTGGCGTGGACCCCCACGGACTTCAGCGGATCCAGGATCTGGACGTCCACGCCGAACGCGCCCTGGATCTTGTCGGTCATGCCGGGGGCCCGCGACGTGCCGCCGGCAAGGTAGATCGAAGAAATGCTCTCCCGCGGAAAGTTTTCCTTGAAGAAATCGAACGTCTTCTGGACTTCCATCGTCAGCACGTCGGTGATCGAGTCGAGCAAGGGGGCGACGGTTTCGGTGTCGTACATCCCGACCTGCTTCCCATACTTGAGGTCTTCGGCTTCTTCCTCGCTCAACTGCAGCTCTTTCTTCAGGATGTCCGTGTACTGGTTCCCGCCGACCGCCACATCCCGAATGAACATGGGCATCCCGCCCTTCAGGATGTTGATGTTGGTCAACGACGCTCCGATGTTGATCAGCGCCACCGTCTCGTCGGGACCCGGACGGTAGTTGGCTTCGAACGCGTTCTGGAGGGCGAAAGCGTTGAGGTCGACGACCGCGGGAACGCGCCCCGCCATCGTAACCACCTCGGTGCTCGACTCGACCTGCTCCTTCTTGACCGCGACGATGAGGACCTCGAGGCCGTCGTCACGTTCGGAGGGCCCGATGACGTAGTGATCCAGGTTCACCTCGGAGACATCGAACGGGATGTACCGGTCCGCGTCGAATTCGATGGAGTCGGCGACCTCTTCGGGCGTGTCCACGGGAAGAACCACGCGCTTGACGATCACCGAGTTCCCGGACACGCCGGTGGCGACCTTCTTCGACTTCGACGTGGCCTTCTCGAATGCACTCCGCACGGCGTCGGCCACGGCGGCGCGATTCGAGATGGACCCGCCCGAAACCGCGTCGGGGGGGAGCGGGGCGTATCCGAACCCGGTGATTTCATACCCGTTCCGGCCTTTTACCAGCTCGATCGCTTTCACCGCGCTGGACCCGATGTCGAGGCCCACCAAAGGCTTCTTCGAAAAAAACGCCATCCTAATCGCCTCCCTTCTGGGACATCCCGTTACCGTTCCGGGCGTTATGAGACGCCGTGCCGGCTTCACTCTTCATTTCCATCCAGCGATCGAGAAGATCCTTCTTGAAGCGCCAGCGGTTGCCCAGCTTGAACGCGGGGATCTGGTCTTCGCCGAGGTACTTGTAGAGCGTGTCCGGCGAGATCCCCAGGTACTCCGACGCCTCTCTCAGCGTCATCACTTCTTTTGCTCTGTCCATTGGACCCCTAGAATGGTCTCCGTTGCCTCTGGCCTTGGGGAAACCATGCTCATGGCCACCGAATCCCACCGCGTTCGATCGGCCCGTACGCCTTCCGTCATCCCGTCTGCGGATTCTGTCCGGGATTCCGAATCCCTGTTTCCTTTGCAGGTCGCGAGCCAATCGGCTCCGACTCCCGAGATCCACCTTACGCTCGGGCCATAATGTCAATAGCGAAAATTTCTGTAGTAATCGGAAAAACTGTTAAAAAGTCCGGAAGGAATCGGAAAATGACGGGGTTCGAGGCGGGAGGGGGCCGTCGGAACGTCCAGAGGGGCGGGCCCGCCACAGGATTCGGGGGCCCGCTCCGTCTTCTTCAGCCAACGTCGAAGCGTAAAGTCGCGAAAGGCCGGGAAAAGTATACGTCACGAATCGCGCGAATCGGCAACTACCGAGGCGCGGTAGAGGTCGATCAGGCGGGACGTCACGGGCCCTGGTGCAGGAAACCGGCGCCCATCGATGGCACGGACCGGAAGGATCTCGACGACGCTGTTCGTCACGAATACCTCCTCGGCCCGGAGGAGGTCCCCTGAATCGAGCCGCGTTTCCTCGGCCCGAATCCCCCACTGCCGGCAAAGGTCGAGGACGTGGGCGCGCGCGCATCCAGGCAGGATGTCCGCGCCGAGGC
>CAZTTI010000229.1:0-2869 GCA_964615925.1 uncultured Solibacteraceae bacterium | reverse complement strand
GTCTCGAATCCAAGCTCGCGCGCCTTGGCCGCACCCGACTCGACCAGCAGCCGGTTGTTCGCGACGATGTGGTTCGATACGCGGTCGAACAAGGGGTCGCCCTTCTTCGGTGTCTCGGGGATCTCGCCGGCCGCTCCCCGGGCCAATCGCTCCCGGATGGACTCGGAGACGCCGATCCCATACTTCTCGACGATGCGACGGGCGTCCTCGAACGTCGACGTATCCGGCGCCGTCGGTCCCGACGCGATGTAGTCGAGCGGATCCCCGATCACGTCGGACATGATCAGCGAGACAACCTCGGCCGGAGCCGTCATCGCCAGGAGCTGACCGCCCTTGATCGCGGACAGGTGTTTGCGAACCGCGTTCAATTCGGTGATCGTCGCTCCGGCGCGCAGGAGTTCGGATGTCACCTCCTGCTTTTCCGCGAGCGTCACGCCTTCGGCCGGAGAGGGCAGCAATGCCGAACCGCCACCGGAAAACAGGCACAGGACCACGTCGGCCTCATCGAGATCATGCAACAACTCGCGCATCCCTTCCACGGCGAGGACGCCGGACTCGTCGGGAACCGGGTGCCCGGCCTCGAAAACCTGGATGTATTCGGTGGGCAGCGAGTGGCCGTATTTGGTGATCACCAGCCCCGAGGAAATCCGGTCCCCGAACATGCCCTCGACGACGTGAGCCATTCCCGAACCCGCCTTTCCCGCACCGACAACGATCAGACGGCCCTTGACCGGATAGTCTTTTCCTCCCACCCGGAAGCCTTCCGGCGTCGGCTGGAGGAGGCGGGGAATGCATACGGCGGGGGTGGCTGCGGCGAGGCTGGCCTCCCAGATCGTCCGGGCGTGCGCTCGGAGTTCGGTCACGGTCATCGCAGGCTAGTTCTACCATGGGGCCGCCTGGGGAGAAATGGTCCCGATCCCGGTTTCGGTCCCGGTTGGGAATTGCCGCTGCTCCCGTCGTAGGCTATAACGCGTCGGTGACCCCGCGCCGGGTGAACCCAGACCATGGAACGCTCCGATATCGATCAACGGTCCAAGCTGACCAGCTTTCTCGCCGACCTCGTCGAGATCAATCAGGAGCTCTCCACGTTCCTCGACCTGGACCCCTTGCTGAACAGGATCGCCGAGGCCGCGCGGCACTTCGTCCCTTACGAGGTATTTGCGATCCTGCTGCTCGACGAGAACCGCGGCGAACTCTCCTACCGTTTCGCCATCGGCCATCCTGAGGAAGCGATCCGCGACCTGCGCGTCCGCCTCGGAGAAGGCATCATCGGCACGGCGGCCAAGGAAAAGCGGACGATCGTGATCGACGACGTCTCCGAAGATGCGCGATACATCGACGTCGTCTCGGGAACGCAATCCGAACTGGCGATCCCCCTGATCAGCAAAGGCCGCGTCCTGGGCGTTCTCGACATCGAAAGCCCCAAACTGGCCTATTTCAACGAAGACCAGGTCCGCGCACTGAACATGCTCGCCGGACAGGTGGCCATCGCGCTCGAGAACGCCGGCCTTTACGAGAGCGAGCGCCGCAATCGCGAGATCCTGTCGCTTCTCTACGACATCAGCCTCGAGGTCGCGTCGACGCTCGACGTCAACGAGTTGATCGACAATATCGCCGGAGCGATCAAGACGACGATCGGGTACGACATTTTTTCCATCCTGCTGCTCGATGAATCCAGCCGGTCGCTCCGCCCGCGGATGGTCTTCCGGGACCAGTCCCAGTCGTTCGAGAAGACCAACATTCCGCTCGGCGCCGGACTGACCGGGCTGGCGGCGCTCGAACAACGGCCTATCCGAGTGGGAAGGGTCTCCGAGGACGCGCGATACATCCGGATCCATCCTGAAACGAAGTCCGAGCTGGTGATCCCGCTGGCTTTCAAAGGCCGCCTGATCGGCGTCCTGGACCTGGAGAGCCAGAACGAAAGCCAGTTCACCGAATACGACGAACGCCTGCTGACGACTCTGGCTACGCGGATTGCCTCGGCGCTGGTCAACGCGGAGCTTTACGAGAAAGTGACCGAGAGCGAACAGCGCCTGGAGCAGGAGCTGGCCATCGCCCGCCAGATCCAGCTGCAACTGCTCCCCGAGGAGGTGCGTCCGGCGGGACCGCTCGAACTGGCCGTATCTTTCGACTCCGTCGCCCACCTGGGCGGCGACCACTACGACGTCATCCGATTCGACGACAAGCGCGTCGCGATCACGGTCGGGGACGTTTCAGGCAAGGGAGCGCCCGCCGCGCTGTACGCCGCGCTCGCCAGCGGCATCATCCGAACCCGGGCAACACGGAAGTATCCTCCGGCCGAAATGCTCGAGTTGGTCAACAAGACGCTGCAACAGCGGCCCATCGCGAGCCACTACATCGCGCTGGTTTACGCCATCTTCGATCCGGCATCCGGCCAACTGATCCTGGCCAACGCCGGCCTGCCCTATCCCATCCACGTTCACGGAAGCGATTCGAGTTATCTCGATCTCTCCGGGATCCCTCTGGGGCTGTTCTCCCACTCGACCTACCGCGAGCGGACGCTGGAACTCGAGGAAAACGACGTCGTGGTGTTTTACACCGACGGCATCGTCGAACGGCGAAACGACGACGGCGAGGAATTCGGACTGCGCCGTCTGGCCGACGCGATTCTGCGGCATCGTGCGGAATCGCCCGCCGAGATCATCCGATCGATCCAGACTGAACTCGACGAATTCACCAGCGCGCAGCCGGCTGGGGACGACCAGACGATGATCGTGATGAAGATGGGCCGCGAGGTTCGCGACGTCGAGACAAACGGTCACAGCTCATAGGCCGTTGGGTTCTCCGCTCGCCACGGCCCGGATCGCCTCCACCATCTCCGCGTGGATGCGCCCGTTCGAGGCGATGA
>CAZTTI010000228.1:0-4668 GCA_964615925.1 uncultured Solibacteraceae bacterium | reverse complement strand
CCTACGACCACGTGGCCCAGCTCCAGGAGATGATCGAGTTCTCCCGGGAAATCACGGCCAGCCTGCTCGAGGCGTACGTCTCCACGGTCAGCCTCGAGACCAACGAAGTCATGCGGGTCCTGACCCTGATCGCGACGATCTTCATCCCGGCGACATTCATCACTGGGGTCTACGGGATGAACTTCGATCCGGGGGTTTCGCCCCTGAACATGCCCGAGCTCGGATGGCGATGGGGATATCTGTTTTCTCTGGCCCTTATGCTCGGCACGGGCGTGGTTTTCCTGGGGTTTTTCATTCGAAAAGGATGGGTCGGCTCCCGCCGGCCCTCCAGGCCTTCGAGCACGAGTCCGGATTACGGGAAGACCGAACACGGAGACGCTTCACGATGAAGAACGCCCCGTGTGTTTTTGGGTGAATAGCGCCTTCGGCGAAGAACCCGTATTTCTTCCAGTCACGGTCCGGCCGCGCGCTATGGCAACTTGGGGTTTAGGCGGACTCTCGGTTGACTTCGAAGGAGGCATCGTGTTCAACGACCGGATCGACGGGGCGAAGAAACTCGCCCAGAGATTGCACGGTTATCAAGGGTCTCCGGACACGGTCATTTTCGGCCTTCCCCGCGGCGGCGTCGTCGTCGGCTTCGTCCTGCATCAGGAACTCGAACTGGCGCTCGATGTCTACATCACGCGCAGACTCCGGGCGCCTGGGCGGCGGGATCTCGCGATCGGAGCCGTCACCGAATCGGGGAGCGTCTACCGCGACCCGGACACCTTCGAGGTCGCCCGTCCTTCCGAGGATTACGTCGATCGGGAGATCGCCCGGGAACTCAAGGAGATCGAGCGGCGGAGGCGACTGTACCGCCCCGACCGCGACTTGACGGACGTGAAAGGCCGGACGGTTCTCGTGGTCGATGACGGCATTGCGACCGGATCGAGCGCAATCGCCGCCGTGCACGGGCTGCGGGATCTGGATGCGGGGAAGATCGTGGTCGCGGCTCCCGTCGCGGCGCCGTCGGCGGTGCGAAAGCTCGACCAGGCGGCGGACCTCGTGGTCGTGGTCGACGAGCCAATCGCGTTCTCCTCGGTCAGTTCCCACTACCGTTCTTTCGGCGAGGTCAGCGACGAGGCGGTGGTCCGGTATCTGACGGGAGGCGGGACGCCGGTGGCGACCCGGCGCGGAGGAGCGTCAGGCTGAGGCGGCGCGTGCCGGGGCGTTCCCCGATTCGGCGGGAAGGCTCCGGGGAAGCGGCACCAGATCGTATCCGAAACGGGCGCGGCGCAGGGGCCGGTACAGGTCGACATGGTCGAGCGCGACGCGTCCGATGCCTCCCGACATCGGATGCATCCGGCTCATCGCGGCGTAACGGGCGAAGAGATTCGCGCCGACGCCCTCGAGAAAGCGGACGAACTCCGGGGAAGCGTCGTCGCCGTATCGTGCCCGGGGCCACCGGCGGACAAGCTTTAAGCCGCTGTAGAAGCGGCGGTACGCGCCGAACAGCAGGTCGGAGAGCTCCCCGGGGCCGAGCGTGTCGTGGTGCCACGTCGGGCACGTCGCGTCGAAGCGGTCGAGGTTGGTCTCGTAGATCCGTCCTTCGGCGAGGAAGTCGTCGTACTGCTCGGTTCCGGGAATCGGAGTCAGGATGTAGAACGAGGCCATGTCGGGGGAGAGATCGCCGAGGACGTCGAGATGCGCGTGGACGTCGGCCGCCGAGTCCCCGGGGAACCCGAGGATGTTCGAGAAGTGCGTCGTGATCCCGTGGCTCCGGCAGAGCCTCACGATCTCGCCGTAGAGGTGCGGGTGGTTTTGGGTCTTGTGCGCCGCGACGAGCACCTTGCGGCTGAACGACTCCACGCCGACGAAGATCTGGAAACAGCCGGCGCGGGCGAGCAGCTCGATGAAGGAGTCCTGCCGGGCGATCTGGGTGTCGCACTGGACCATCAACGGGATCCGGAGCCGGTCGGCGATCATGGCCTCGAGCAGTTCCGCCGCTTCGGGGTACTTGTTGAAGTTGTCCGACGTGAACATCACCATCCGCACGCCGGCGTCTCGGGCCGCCCGCAGCGACCGGATCGTCACGTCGATCGGCTGGGAGCGGATCTCCCGGCCCGCGATCTTGATCACCGAGCAGAAGTTGCACCGGAATGGGCACCCCCGCGCCGGGTAGATCCCCATCATCGGCACGATGTAGCGGCTCGAGTATTCCGACGACGGGGGCACCATCACGGGGCTATCGAGCCGTTCCTGCCACCGGCCCTCCGCGCCGTAGACGGTGCGGAGCTCTCCATCGAGCGCGTCCCGGAGGATCGTGGTCCAGACCTGCTCGGCTTCGGCGAGGGCAAAACTCACGCCGCGCCCGTGAAGCATCGAGGTGTCGGTCGTCATCACATGGGGGCCGCCGATCACGACGTGCTCGACGCCGTTTCGGAGTGCCAGCGCCGCCAGGTCCAGGCTTCGATGGAACTGGTGGGATTGCACGCCGGCCAGCGCGAGGAGCGTCGGTCCGCCGGTCCGCCTCCGGAGAAGGCGCAGGTATTCGAGGCCCGTCTGGACGTACTCGTCGACGATGTCGGTCTCGATCCGCTGTCCGTCGAGCCGTTCCGGCGTCATGCTCCCGAGGTAGGGCGCGGTCGCGTTCGGCATGAATCCCCGCCGGAACCGCTCGACATAGCCGTCGACCCCGTACTTGCCCGGTTTGATGATGACGACGTGCAGCTTCTTCATGGTGCGGATTCTGCCCTGTCGGCGCGCGTGTCCACCGCGAGTGTAACCGAGTCCCGGTGCTCGCCGAACCGGGGAAAATACGTGTTTCGGCCGGTGCCGGATTCGAAATCCCGTATTTTTTCGGGGTCCATTGGCGGCCTCGTGTTTGCCACAATCGCGGCTTTGACAGTTCTGAACCTGAGGAGGTCCATCACACCATGTCCAAACCAGTGAAAGCAAAGGAAACGCCCGTGGCTTCGTCCAGTCTCCTGACCCGGTTCCAGGAGGACGTCGACCGCATGGAACGCCTGTTCGACGACTTCTGGCCCGCCCGGATGACGAGTCTCAGGAATTGGGCCGGCCCCCGTCTCGGCGCGATCACGGCCCCCGCTGTCGACGTCTTCGAGGAAGGCGATGACGTGGTCGTGAAGGCCGAGGTCCCCGGAGCGAAGAAGGACGAGATCGAGGTCAACTTGAACGGCTCGATGCTGACGATCAGCGGAACGAAGGAGCGTTCCGACGAAGTGAAAGAAGAGAACTACTACCGGTGCGAGCGTTCCTACGGCGGATTCGCGCGCACGGTCGAGCTTCCGGCCGAGGTTCAGCACGACAAGGCCAGGGCGTCGTTCAAGGACGGCGTCCTCGAGATCCGGCTGCCCCGGACCGCCGAAGCGAAGAAGAAATCGGTGAAGGTGAAAATCAACTGATCTCTCAACCCTCCGGGCCAAGCGGGATCCGGACGTGGATGGCGGTTCCCTGGCCCCGGCTCGATTCGATCGAGAGCGTTCCGCCGACGGATTGGGCCCGTTCCTCCATGCTGAGCAGGCCCAGGCCCCGTTTCGTAATGTTGACGGGGTCGAAACCGCGGCCTTCGTCCCGGACGGCCATCGTCAGGGCGTTCCCGGTTTTGGAGAGTTCCACCCTGACGCGGTCGGCTCCGGCGTGCTTGCGGATGTTGTTGAGCGCTTCCTGCGCGATGCGGTAGACCGTGAGCGCCACGTCGCGGGGAATGTCCGCCCCGATGGGGTCGGCGCGCAACCCGGCGGCGATCCCGTGCTGCTTCTGGAACGCGCTGAGCTCGGAGCGCAGGGCGGCCACGAGGCCGAGATCGTCGAGGATAGCCGGGTGCATGCGGCGCGACATCCGGTGGACGTCGTCGGCGAGGCTGCGAACGCGCGCGCCGAGCGCCCGGAGTGCGTCGTTTTCCGCGCCGGAACCTTCTTCCGTGCTTGCCGTCAGCCGGTCGATTTCCATCGCGACCGCAACCAGCCGCTGGGTGTACACGTCGTGCAGCTCGCGCGACCACTTGCGCGTCTCGTCTTCGGCGGCTGTGAGGAGTTGTGTCGTGAGCTGGCGCAGCCGCGCGCGGCTCTCGATAATTTCCCTTTCGTTCCGTTTTCGCTCGGTGATATCGGAGATGAAGGCGATCGCGAGCCGCTCCTCCTCCCCGGCGATCGAGCTGAGGCCGACCTCGACGGGGAACTGCGTCCCGTCCTGGCGAACGCCCCAGAGGTCGCGCCCGGCCCCCATTGGACGCCTTTCGGGTCGTTCGAAAAATCGTTTCACGTGACCGGAGTGGGGCTTGCGGAGCCCGTGGGGGATGAGGGCCCCGACCCGCCGGCCGGCCAGGTTGCCGGATTCATAGCCGAACATCGAGTGCGCCAACTCGTTGGCGCGGACGATTTTTCCGGATTCGGAGACGGCCAGGATCGCCTGGGAGGCGGTCTCGAGAACCTCCTGCGCGGCGGATTCGCTCCGGGCCAGTTGTTCCTGCACGGTCTCGCGCTCGGCGATCGAGGCCGTTAACTGGATGTTGGACGCTTCGAGCTCGGCGTTCGAGATCTCCAGTTCCTCCTGGACCTCGCGGACGCTGATCAGCGCGTCTTCCAGCTCGGAAATCAATGCGTTCTGCCGTTGATTCTCCTCGTCGCGGAGGCGCCTCAATTCCTCCTGAAGGCGCCGGATGCGCGC
>CAZTTI010000227.1:0-14850 GCA_964615925.1 uncultured Solibacteraceae bacterium | reverse complement strand
TCCAGCCCGTTCCGGAAAGCACGCCGGCCCAACCGTCGTCGCTTTTCGGCAACACCAATCCGAACCCGTTCAACGATGGCGGCCCGGCCACGCCCCAGGGCAATCCGGCACCGCAGCCGGTGCCCGTGCAGCCCCGGCAGTGAGTGAACGCGCGATCGCGGTCAATCGTCCCGCGTCCCATAATTATTCGTTTCTCGATCGGTACGAAACCGGACTGGTCCTGACGGGAACCGAGGTGAAATCGGCGCGCGCGGGCAACGTCAACCTCAAGGACGCGTACGCGTCACTGAAAGACGGCGAGGTGTGGCTCCTGAACTGCCACATCAGCCCGTTCTCCCACGGCAATTACGCCAACCACGATCCGTTGCGTCCGCGGAAGCTCCTGATGAACCGCGCCGAGATCCGCAAGCTGATCGGCCGGACCACGGAAAAAGGCCTGACGCTGGTTCCGACGAGGATGTATTTGAAGAACGGCCGGATCAAGTGTGAACTCGCCCTGGCCAAGGGCAAGAAGAACTACGACAAGCGCGAGACCGAGCGGCGGAAGACGATCGAGCGCGAGGTCCAGCAGGCGGTTCGAGAGCGGTAGAACTCATGATCGCGTCGTGTGCGCCAGCAGCGAGGGACGGCGACTGCGGCGATAGGCCCGAGCCATGTGTTCAGCGGAACATGTCCGGGCAGGGTCCGGATGGACCTATTCCTCATTGCGCTGGCGAGTTTGGAAATTCCCGGTTTCGATCGAATCGAGGATCTCCTCGATTCCAAGGTCGGCGAATATTTCGTGCCGCTCCTTCGAGTAGTCGCCATGCCCCGGATCGTACTGCATCATGAAGCGCATCGCTCCTCCCGGCCCCAGCCGATCGGTGAGGGCTTTCCACCCCTCCATGCGGATCTCGTACAACGATTTCGGCGTCGAATGCGTCACTCTTCGTTTCCCTGGGCCGGAAGCGGCAACTGATCCGGCCGAAGCACCTCGACACGAAGGCTTTCTCGCTCGGTCCTGGCGCGCTTCAAGAGGCGGTCATCGGTCGTTACAAACCATTGTGCCTCCGATTGTTCGGCGAACGCGAGATGCAACGCATCGAGAGGGCCGAATCCCAACGCTGCAAGCGTCCGGGCGCGAGCGGCGGTTTCCGGGTTCGCAGACACGCGAACGCCGGCGCTTTCGAGCCACAGCAGAGTTGCCAGCCGGCGATCCTCCCGCGGATTTCTTTCATTTTCCAAATCGTGCGCGGGCGAACGCACGAGGCGGACTCGACCTTCCCCCGCGGCATCCAGGACTTCGGCCACGGCTTCGGCCTCGCGCCGGATTCGCTCGACCGTCGCGTCATCGAATGGCCGCTTATAGCAACAAACGTCGAGGTAGACGATATCGCTCACGAGGCCATCGTAACACCGGGAGACGACACGTGCGCTTGGCCGAATCCGCTCGTCGGTTTGCAGAACCCGCTTGTCTCCGTCACAATTCGATTGTGCCCGGCGACCTTCCCATCTATTCGGATTCCATCTTCCGGAGCGCCGATCCGTTCCCGGCGCTGGCCAACATTACGGGCGACGAAATCGCGCGCGTCACCGAGCGATTCGACCGGCACCTCGCTTTCGACGGCGAGCCGGCTTCCGGCCTGGCCGACGCCCTCGGGAATATCGCCGGTCCCGACAAGGAATCCCTGATCGCGCTTCATCGCCGGCTGTTCGAAGGTCACCCGGATGCGGGCCGCTTCCGGCAGACGGCGTTGGCCGCCGTCTTCCGGGGGCAGGATTGTCCCGAACCCGAATACATCGACAAGTCGCTCGAAAACTTCACCGCTTGGTTCCGGACCGACGGGTTCGGCGAGCTGCATCCGATCCAGCAGACGGCGCTCGCCCTGACGCGCCTGGTCGATATTTGGCCGTTTGCGATCGGGAACCGGACCACGGCCGTGGTTTTTGCCAACCAGTTTCTCACCCGGTCCGGTATCCCCCCGTTTTTCATCCTTCCCCGCGAACAGCACGAGTTCGACCAGATCCTGGCGCATGCCGTCTTGATGCAGACCGAGGGCCTGGTGCGGGCGATCTACAAGTGCATCGAACGGGAACTCGAGCGCGTGCGCCAACCCTGAGCGAAAATATGACCCCCGATCGCTACTCCCGACAGGTCCGGTTCGCGCCGATCGGCGAGGACGGTCAGCGGAAGATCGAAGGCGCCTCGGTCGGCGTGGCGGGACTTGGAGCTTTGGGTTCGGTGCTGGCCGAACAATTGGCCCGTGCCGGTGTCGGCCGGTTGCGTTTGATCGACCGCGACGTGGTCGAATGGTCCAACCTCCAGCGGCAGACGCTCTACGACGAAGAAGATGCCCGCCAGCGCCTGCCCAAGGCGGTCGCGGCCGAACAGCGGTTGAAGCGCATCAACTCGTCGGTCACGGTCGAGTCCGTGGTCGCGGACCTCAACCCGGAAAACGTCGAGGGGTGGATCGCAGGGCTCGACCTCGTCGTCGACGGCCTCGACAACTTCGAGACGCGCTTCGTCCTCAACGACGCGTGCCGGAAGTTGGGGATCCCATGGGTGTATGGCGCCGCGGTCGGGAGCTACGGCGTCGTCCTGCCCGTCCTGCACGAAGGCCCGTGCCTTCGGTGCGCGATCGGTGAACTGCCACCGCCGGGATCGTCGCCGACCTGCGACACGTCCGGGGTCCTGGCTGGGGTGACCGGTGCGGTCGCCTCGATCGAGACGGCCCTTGCGTTGAAGATTCTGGTGGGATCGCTTCCGGTCGAACACGTCGCCTTGTTCTCGATCGACGTCTGGAACCAGACGACCCGGCGGGTGGAGATGCCGGGGTCACTTCGGGCGGAGTGCCGTTTGTGCGCCGAAGGACACTACGACTACCTCGTATCGGGACCGACGCGCACGGTCACGCTTTGCGGCCGCAACGCCGTGCAGATCATCCCTGGACCCGGAAAGAGGGTGGACCTCGCGGGGTTGGGACGGACGCTCGGAGCCGTGGGGTCGGTGGACGTCAACGACTTCCTCCTGCACTGCACGAGCCCCCCCTACGAGCTGACGCTCTTCAGCGACGGGCGGGCCATCGTCCGGGGGACCGAGGAGCCTTCCGTCGCCCGCGCGGTTTATTCCCGGCTGGTCGGGATGTAACATGCGCCGGTGATGTCCGACGTATCCGACACCTTCGATCGGACCCGGCGCCGTGTGGGGGCGATCGTGGGCCCCGTGCTGTTCGCCGCTTTCCTGATCCTTCCGGTCCCCGGGCTGGACGAGGTCCAGAGCCGGCTCGCCGCCGTCCTGGTCCTGGTGATCACGCTCTGGGTGACCGAGGTGTTCCCGCTGCCGGTGACGGCCCTTGCCGGTCCGGCGCTGGCCGTCGTTATTGGAGTCGTTCCGGCGGGAAGCGCGTTCGCGCCGTTCGCCGATCCCCTGATCTTCCTCTTCATCGGAAGCTTCATCATCTCGCAGGCCACGTTCGTCCACGGCCTGAACGAGCGCATGGCGTACGGCGTGATGTCCCTGAAGGTCGTCGGCGCGCGCCCGGCGCGCATCCTGATTGCGTATGCGGTGGTCGCCGCCTTCATCTCGTCGTGGATGAGCAACACGGCGACGGCGGCGATGCTGCTTCCCGTCGGCCTCTCCCTTTTGGCGTTCATGGAAAAGGAAGGCGGTGTCGGGCCCCGGTACGGCACGGCCCTGATGCTGGCGATGGCGTACGGGTGTTCATTCGGTGGGATGGCCACAATCGTCGGCACGCCCCCGAACGCGATCGCCCAGGGAATGCTCGACGAGTTCGCCGGCGTGAACATCTCGTTCCTCGAATGGATGCTCTTCGGGGTTCCCGTCGCGACGATCATGGTCGGGTTCCTCGCTTTCTACCTCTCGCGAGTGGGAACATCGGGCGCGGCCGAAATCCCGGGAGCGGACACATTGATCGCCGAGCGCCGGGCCGCACTGGGACCGTGGAAACGCGGGGAGCGAAATGTCCTGTTCGCCTTCCTGGTGACCGTTGCGCTGTGGGTCGTGCCCGGGCTGCTCGAACTGATTCTCGGGGAGCAGAACCCGGTGGCGTCCGTCCTGACCTCGGCATTTCCGACCGCCGTGGCCGCCATCGTCGGCGCGACGTTGCTTTTCATCCTTCCGATCGATCGCGAACGCCGTTCGACGCTCACGTGGGAAGAAGCCGCCCGGATCGACTGGGGAACGATCCTGCTCTTCGGCGGCGGGCTGGCTCTCGGCCAGATGGCGTTCGACACGGGGCTGGCCCAGGTCGTGGGGACAGCGGTGACGTCAGGGGCGGGCGTGTCTTCGGTCGTGACGTTGACGTTTGCGTCGGCCGTGTTCGCGACGATGGCCTCGGAAACGATGTCGAACACGGCAGCCGCCAACATCGCGGTTCCCGTCATCATCGGGATTGCTCAATCCGCAGGCATTGACCCGGTCCCGCCCGCGGTAGCGGCGAGTTTGGCGGCCTCGGTGTCGGTGATGTTGCCGGTGTCGACGCCGGCCAACGCCATCGTCTATTCGAGCGGAAAGGTGCCGATTACGAAAATGATCCGGCACGGCATCGTGATGGATGCCGTGGCCATCGTGGTGATCCCGGGCGTGGTGTTGTTGTATTTCGTATGGTGGTGATCAGAACGTCATCCGCAACCCGAACTGCATCTCCCGCGGGCTTTTCGCGCTGAACACGCGTCCGAAGTTGGGCGTGCCGAAGATCCGGTTCGGCAGATCGAAGTTCGCGCGGTTGAAGAGATTGAACGTCTCCCAGCGGAACTCGAGCCGCGTCGTCTCCCCGAAAGTCCATCCCTTTGCGACGGCCAGGTCCACGTTCGCGTAACCGGGTCCGATGACGCTGTTGCGCGGCGCGCTCCCGAACGTGAACGCTTCGGGCATGGAAAAGGCGGACGTATCGAACCAGCGTTCGGGCGTGCGGTCGCCCCACGCGAGGTTCGGATCGCCGGATTGATCGGGACGCTGGGCCGGACCGGCGCCGACGTTGGCCTGATCCACTCCCAGGTTGATGGTGAACGGGGGGCCGGATTGGGCGGTGAAGATCGTGTCCACGCGCCATCCGCCGAGCACGTTGCCGAGGAGCCCGCGCGCGTTGGCGAGGAACGGAATCGCCCAGACGCCGCTGGCGACCAGCCGGTGGCGATGGTCGAAGCTCGAGTCCGCCCACTCCCCGCCGGGGCCGAAGAGGTTCGTCACGTCCTGGGGCCGGTTGGTTTCGGCCTCGGTGGGGCCGGGGCTGGATGCGTCGTCGGTCGAGCGCGACAGCGTGTAGTTGACGTTGTAGGCGAAGTTCGACGAAAGCCGCCGCTCGGCCTTGAACGATACCGCGTGGTAGATCGACTTGCCGTCGAACCGGATGGCGTTGATGCTGCTCAACTCGGGGATGGGCCTCCGGTCCTGGATCGGGCCCGGCCCGGGGGCGGGCACGTTGTGCACGGTCGCGTTGTCCGCGCCGATCGTCCACGTTCCCATGTACGACGTCTCGATCATCGTTGACGCCCCGATCGAGTGCTGGACGCCGCCGCTCCAGGTCTGGCTGTATTCGACCTCGTAGTCGTAGTTCATGATGCTGGCGCCCAGCGTTCCGGTCGCATCGCTGGTCAGGATGTTCCCGGTCGTCGACGAGGGGACGGTCTGGGTGACAGGGATGTCAACCTGTTTGGTGAAGAAGAACGGCAGGTTGCGCGCGAAGGCGGTCTGCACGCTGTACGCCCACTGGTTGAGGAAGATCCCGTAGCCGCCGCGGACGACAGTGTCGCCGTCGTTCAGGCGCAGGGCAAACCCGAAGCGCGGCGCCAGGCGCACTCGGCTCGGGTCGAGCAGCCCGCGGCCCCAGCCAGCCTCCGCAGACGTCACCCAGGGGATCGGGATGAGGTCGATCAACTCGCCGGCGCTCGCGTCGATGATCCCATCGTCGTCGCTCGCGATGACGAACCGGCCGCCGGGCACCGAAAGATCCACCGACGACAGGCGGTTGTCGACGTCCGCCATGTGCTGGTTGTATTCGTACCGGAGACCGGCGTTGATCGTGAGGTTCGAACGCGCGCGCCAGTCGTCCTGGACGTAGAGATGGATCCAGTTCGTGCGGGCGTCTTCACCCCCTTCTCCGAGTCCCGACGTCGCGGAAACCGGGTACCCCAGGAGGAAGTCTGCAAATGCGTTCCCCGTGAACTGTCCGGTGTAGGTGAACGCGCCCCGCGCGTTGTCGGCCTGGCGGGGACGGAACCGCAGGTGAAAGAAATACGCGCCGAACTTGATGCGGTGTGCGCCCCGGTCGATCATGAAGTTCTCGAACACCTCGAAGTGTTCGTTGTCGCGGTAGGTGAACGACGTCGGATCGCCGATGGTGCTGTAGAGGTTTCGCGTCGAGAACTGCGGGAACCCGATGTCGCGCGGATCGCGAGTCACGCCCTCGAGTCCGGTGGCCGCCGCGAAATCCGTTCCCTCGTTGAGGCTCCGCTGGCCTCCCTCGGCCGTCATCCACCCGAAGCGCAGCTCGTTGAGCATGACCGGGTTCACGACATGCGTGTAGCTCACCGCGAGGTTTCTGGCCGTCGTCTCGACCGTACGCCCGAAGCCTGGAACCAGCGATTCCTGGAGGACGCTCGTGCCGAAGGGCTGGAGCTCGTCGGCGTCGAACGTGCTGAAACGGGCAAAAATAGTGTCGGCATCGCCCAGCCGGTGGTCCACCCGCACGCTGAATTGATCGGCGTCGCGCGTGGATTCTTCGGTCGCGACCAGGTTCTGGAACCCGCCCGGCGTGTTGGCGCGGGGAATCCGGTCGAGCATCGCGGCCGCCACGGCGTCGAACCGTTCGGTGGGAATCCGGTTGCCGGAAAACGGCGTGCACTGCCCGTTGACCGGGGGCGCGATCGGATCGCAAATCGCGGTCTGGAACGTGGAGAAGTCGCCCGAGCGTACCGCATCGTCGGGGACCGAAAACGTGTTCGTCAGCGAGCGCTTCATCCGGGACCCTTCGTAGCTCACGAAGAAGAACGTTCGGTTTCTCCGGATCGGTCCGCCGATGGTGGCGCCGAACTGGTGCTGGTCGAGAGGAGGGGGCTCGCCGTCGACCGAGAAGTAGTTCGGCGTATCGAACACGTCGTTGCGGTAGAACTCGAAGAGGCTTCCTCGAAACTCGTTGGTCCCTCCTTTCGTCAGGACGTTGATCAGCGCCGACGCCTTCCCACCGAATTCGGGCGGGTACATCGACTTCTGAATCTTGAATTCCTGGATCGAGTCGACCGACGGATTGATCACGAGGTTGTTGAACAACTCGTCGGTGACCTTGACGCCGTCCACCAGGTAGATGTTGTGCCCGGCGCGTTGACCGCCGACGTTGGGAAGCGGACCCGCCTGCTGGAGCGCGGCGCCGCGCGTCCCTCCGGGCGGGATGACGACGGCTTCGCTCAACTGGGCCAGGCCGAGGAAGTTGCGGCCGTTGAGCGGAATCTGGACGACCTCGCGGTTTTCGATGACGTCGCTGATCTCCGCCGTCGTCGACTGGAGCAACGGGACTTCGCCGGCCGAGACCGTAACCTCCTGGGCGGCCCCGCCCGGAACGAGCGCGAAGTCGAATTCGAGCGTTCGCCCGACCTCGAGCACGATATCCTCCCGGGTGGCCGTCGCGAATCCGGGGAAGGACACCGTGATCTCCCACTCCCCGGTCTGGAGCGCGGGGAAGAAGAAGCGGCCCGCGGAATCGGAGACACGCGTGGCGGTCAATCCCGTCGCCGGGTGCGATGCGACGATATCCGCACCCGGCAGCACCGCGCCGGTGGTGTCGCCGACGACGCCGCGGATCTCGCCGGTATTGATCTGCGGTGCGGCGGCGGACTCGAGGGAGTTCGCGACGAGCAATGCGAAAACGGCGATCGAACGGGTGATGTTGTTTTGCATGACGGAAGCGCTTCTTTCCAAAATATGATGCCGGTCCGGTCCGATTCGTTCAACTTCGATCGGCGGGCAACGTGGTATATCATCCCTCCGGAAGACCCCAACGCCCGAGGTGAGTATCGTGACATTTCCTGCCCGAGTCCTGCCCTTTGCCCTGGTTGGTGTGCTGGTCTCTTTCGTTGGTGGCATGACCCTGGTGTTGCCGGCGATGGGCCAACCGCTGTCCGAGCCGGCCCAGTTGCCGCCGGTCCTGGCGGCGTACCCGGAGGTCACCGACGAGCGCCTCCTCGACCCCGCCGACGGGGACTGGCTGATGATCCGCCGGACCTACAACGGGTGGGGATACAGCCCGCTCGACGAGATCACGCCGGAGAACGTCACCCGTCTCCGTCCGGTCTGGGGGTATTCGACCGCCGTCGATCGCCCGCACGAATCCGCTCCCGTCGTGAACGGCGGCGTCATGTTCATCACCACGGCCGAGAGCCAGGTGATCGCGCTCGATGCGGTCACGGGAGAAGATCTGTGGACCTATCAGCGGCAGCGCGCCGACGGCGCCCGGGTGCCGCACGAGGTGAACCGCGGAGTGGCGCTCTGGGGAGACTACGTCTATTTTCTCGCCGGCGAGGCCGTTCTCGTGGCGCTGGACGCCCGGACGGGCGACGTGGTCTGGGAGACGACGATCGCGGACAACACGGCCGGCTATTACACCACGCTCGCGCCGTTGGTCGCCGACGGGAAGGTCATGGTTGGCGCATCGGGCGGCGAGTTCGGCGTGCGCGGCTTCGTCGCCGCCTATTCGCTCGACGACGGCGTGGAACTCTGGCGGACGTTCATGATTCCCGCGCCTGGGGAGCCGGGCAGCGAGACCTGGCCGGCGGGCGGCGATCAATGGATGACGGGCGGCGCGCCGGTCTGGGTCACCGGGAACTACGACCCGGAAACGAATCTGGCGTTCTGGGGGACGGGGAACGGCGGACCCTGGATGGGGGATCAACGGCCGGGAGACAACCTCTACACCGTGTCGACCGTCGCGCTCGACGTCGAGACAGGCGAGATCCGCGGCCACTTCCAGTATCACCCGAACGACTCCTGGGACTGGGACGAGGTTTCCCCGCCGATTCTCGTCGACTACGAGCGCAACGGCGACACGGTGACGGGTCTCATCAACGTCGCCCGCAACGGCTACCTCTGGTTCCTCGAACGGACCGACGGGCCGATCCGCTTCGTCGAGGGCAAGCCCTACGTCTATCAGAACGTGTTCACGAGCCTCGATCCGGTGACCGGCCGCCCCAACATCGACCCGGAGCGCAAGCCCGGAACCGGAAAGACCGCCAACTTCTGTCCGGGTCTCCACGGGGGAAAGAACTGGCCGCCGATCGCCTACAGCCCCGAAACCCGCATGATCTACATCCCGGCCAATAACAATCTGTGCGGCGAACTCACTGGGGCCGACGAAGTGGAATACGTGGCGGGCCGGGGCTTCACCGGAACCGCGCGGGGCGGCGCTCCGATCGGACCGCCGTCGCGCCCCGGCACCGACCACGTGGGCGAGGTGCAGGCCTGGGACGTCGACACGGGCGAGTTGGTCTGGACCCACACCTATCCCCGGAGCCCGAACTGGGGCGGGATGCTGGTCACCGCCGGCGGTGTGGTTTTCAACGGCGGAACCAACGACCGGAGGATCCACGCGTTCGACGCCGAAACCGGGGAGTTGCTCTGGGAATCGCCGACGCCCTCGGGAATCCTCGCGCCGCCGACGTCGTTCGAAGTCGACGGCAAACAATACATCGCCGTGTTGTCGGGATGGGGCGGAGACTCGAACGGGATGAACGGCGCCGTCAGCCGCCTCTTCCCTGGCGAGGTCCCGTCGGTCCCCACCGGCGGCACGCTCTGGGTCTACGCGCTGGATTGAGTGTGGTCAATCGTCGGGATCGCCCCCAACGATGATGCGCGGCTGGCTGCCGGCCTGCTCGTAAGCGAAACCGGGGTGTTCCAGCCGGCGGACGTAGAGCTGGCGCCCGTCGTTGCGCGACGGGTTGGCCGCGATGCTTATTCCATCGCCGGCGGCGAACGTGTTCTCGTCCATCCCGATTCGCGCGAGTTCCGACCGGTTGTCGAGTTCGAGCCGCCACTCGTTCCCGTCGATCGTTTTGACGAGGATATACGGGTGGGGGTTCACGAACGCGAAGCGCACGACGCTTGCCTCGAACTCGACGCGGCGCGTCGTATCGTAGTCGGCCGCGATCGAATGATGCGTCAAGGTCGCCGCTGTGGCGCTTCCGGTGACACCGATCATGAAGGCCGCGGTGATGATCGGGCGCATGAACTTCACCCTATCACCGAGTGTTCGGTAACGCACAAGAGTTCCTTGCACTCTACAGGGTGTGCGCGTAGCCTCCACTCCGGTGCGTCCATGAAGCACGTCCCAACCGAACCGCATTCGCCAACCGCGCACCCGCCGGGTCCCCCTTGGAAGCGCCTGGAGCGGCGCGATCGCCGACCGGAAGTGATGGATGATCCCCGGCTCGACCCCCAGCTTCACCGGGCCGCGCTCGACGGGTTGGCGCGGATCAACCGGCTTTCCCGGACCGCATGGCGCCTGTGGTCGTCGATCGAGCGCGAGTGTGAACTGGCGGGCCGTCCCTGGCGGATTCTGGAGATCGGCTCCGGGGGAGGTGATGTCCTGGCCGACATGGCCCGACGACGTCCCGAGCATACGTTCCACGGGGTCGACATCAGCTCCGTCGCCGTGGAACGTTCAAGGCGTCGCTGGGCCTCCCTCAAGAACATTCAGTTTTTCACGGGCGACGTCCTCGGCGACCCTCCCAGTGGCCGCTATGACGCCGTGTTCTGCTCGCTTTTTCTTCATCATTTCGATGAGCTTGATGCTGTCAACATACTGAAGAAATGTCGGTTGTATTCACAACAACTCGTTCTTGTTGACGATCTTTGCAGGACCCCGGCGGGTTATGTGCTCGCTTGGCTCGGGGCGCGCGTCCTTTCGCGGTCGCGGGTGGTTCACCACGATGCTCCGGCCTCAGTTGCCGGGGCGTTCACTCCTGCCGAAGCCCGGATTCTGGCGGGGGGCGCGGGCCTGTCCCGGATCGAGATCACTACCCATTGGCCCGAGCGGTTCCTGTTGATCGCGAGGCCGGCCTGAGTCGGCCACGAACGTGAAAGGCTCTATCCGCGACGTCGTCGTGATCGGCGCCGGGCCCGCGGGCGCGGTGTCGGCGTTTGGGCTGGCGCGCGCTGGCCACTCGGTCCTTTTGGTTGACCGGGCGGTGTTTCCCCGATCCAAGGTTTGCGGAGGGTGTCTCAGCGCGCGGTCGCTGGCCTGGCTCGGCGCGGCCGGACTCGAAACCGTCATCGAACCCGGGTTGGGAGAACCCTTCGACGAAGTCACGATCTACCTTCCCGGCGGCAGCGCCCGGAGCTTCGCTCTGCCCCAGGGCCGCGCCGTCAACCGCGCCGACCTCGATCACCGGCTGGTCGATCGGGCCGTCGCGGCCGGCGCCGAGTTCCGGTCGGGCGTCGGAGCGCAGGTCCTTCCCGCCCGAATCGGGGATGCGGTGCGGCCGATCGCGCTGGGAACGGGAGAGACCGTCGCCGCGCGCGTCGCCATCGTCGCGGACGGCCTGGGGCATCCGTCGCTCGCGGGGCTGAGCGTCGTGAGGCCGCTTTCGAGGATCGGACTGGGTGCCGTGGTCCACGGACTCGGGGATTCTTTCCGGGGCGTTCAGATGGCCATCTCCCGGTCCGGTTACGTCGGTATGGTCGGGATCGGCGGCGGGTGCCTGAACGTCGCGGCCGCGCTCGATCCGGCGCGCGTGCACGAGTCGGGTCCGGCGCCGGCGGTGGCCGGTGTCCTGGCCGACTGCGGTCTGGACGTTCCCCGTTCACTGGCGGGCGCGCGATGGTCGGGAACAAAGCCTCTCTCGAGGTGCCTGATCCGTCCGGCCGGGTTTCGACTCCTGGTTCTGGGCGACGCCGCCGGGTACACCGAGCCCTTCACCGGAGAGGGGATGTCGTGGGCCCTCGAAGACGCCCTGTCGGCCGAAGGGTTGCTCGCCCGTGGATTCGGAGAGTGGCCGAATGAAATCGAGTCGGATTGGGTCCGATCGGCCCGCGCCCGCCGCCGGCGCGACTGGCTCGGCCGATGGGCGGCGCGAGTTCTTCGCTCCCCGCTCGCGGCGCGCACCGCGTTCGGAGTGATGGAACGCCTGCCGGGAGTGGCCCGGAAGGGGATCGGCATGGCCCAGGCACCGGTCGGCGCGGTGGCGGAGTGAGCGCCTGGATCCTGGGTATCGGGACCGCTGTTCCCGAAGGCCGGGTTTCACAGGAGCGCGCGCTCGACCTGGCGCTGCCGCTCTCGTTCGGCGGCGCAAGAAAACACCGGCTGATCTCGACGCTCTACCGGCAGTCGGGGGTGAGCTTCCGGCACAGCGTGCTCCTGGAGCCGCGCGGAACCCAATCGTTCTATCCTGCCGCGGCCGGGTCCGAAGACCGGGGTCCGACGACGGCGATGCGCATGGCGCGTTACGCCCGCGATGCCGGGCCGCTCGCCATCCGTTCCGCTCATCTTGCGCTCACCGGAAGCGGTGTTTCGACGGACCGGATCACGCACCTCATCACGGTTTCCTGCACGGGGTTCGCCGCGCCCGGAGTCGACGTCGAGATGATCCAAACCCTGGGACTTGGGCCCCGGACCGCGCGGACCCACGTCGGCTTCATGGGATGCCACGGCGCGATGAACGGATTGCGCATGGCGCGGGCGGTGGTCGATGCGGACCCTCGGGCCCTGGTCCTCGTCACGGCGGTCGAACTCTGTACGCTCCATCAACAATACGGGTGGGATCGCGAGCGCGTCGTCTCGAACGCCCTGTTCGCCGACGGCGCGGCGTCGGTCGTGGTCGGTGACGGTCGAGATCGCGATCCGCTCGCCCTGTTGTCGATGTCGGGGTCGACGATCTTCGAGAACTCAGGCGCGATGATGGGTTGGAGGGTGGGGGATCACGGATTCACGATGAACCTGTCGGCGGGGGTTCCCGACGCGATTCGGACGAATCTCGGGCCATGGTTCCACGACTTCATCCAGTCGGCGGGCCTTTCGATCGACGACGTCGGCGGCTGGGCCATCCATCCCGGCGGTCCGAGGATCCTCACGGCCGCCAGGGAATCGCTTGGCCTCGACGAAGAGGCCATGGCCGAATCGCGCGCGGTCCTTTCGGAATTTGGCAACATGTCGTCGCCGACCGTGCTCTTCATCCTCGAGCGCTTCATCCGTGCGCGAAAGCCGGGACCATGGGTGATGCTCGGCTTCGGTCCGGGCCTCGCGGCGGAGGCGGCGGTTGTCATGACCGGCGAATGACGCGCACGTCGGTCACGATTGCATCCAGCGCGATGTCGTGTTCCTGTGGAAAGACGGTCTCGAGCCGCCCGTTCTCATAACCAATGCCGATCGTGAACGGCCGGGGGGACATGACGGCGAGCGTCCGATCGTAATAGCCTCCGCCGTAGCCGAGCCGGAAACAGTTTTCGTCGAAACCGAGCACGGGAACCAGGAGGGCCGTCGGCTGGACCGGATGCCGTTCAGCCGGAACCGGGATGTTCCAGACGCCGGATTCCATCGCCGTTTGCGGATCCCATTTCCAGAACTCGAGAGGCCGGCGCCGTTCCACGATGACGGGAAGGGAGGCCTCGGCGCCATCTTGAAGGAAGGCTTCGACGGCGGGCCTCACGTCGATCTCGTCCCGGATCGTCCAGTAGAAACCGATCCGCGCCTCCCGAAGACGGGGGAACCGCGTCCGGAGCGTTTCGTTGACCCCGTGCCGCACACGGCGCCGATCCTCGCGCGAGACGGCACGGCGCCTTTCCTGGAGTTCGGCGCGGCGTTCGCGCCGCCACTGTGCGACATCGTCGGGCGTGTTCGGAAAGACCACGAAGTTGACACCTTTATGGGCGAAGTGTAGAAATGGGGCGATTTCGACCGGTCCGAACATACTTCTTCTTGGGGGAAACCGTCCATGTCTCCAGCCGTCGCTGCGATCGCGGCGTTCGTCCTGTACTTCGTCGCCTTCCGGTTTTACGCGAGGTTTCTCGGAAAGCGCATCTTCAGGCTCAACCCCGACGCGATCACGCCGGCGCACGCCCTCGAAGACGGCGTGGATTACGTTCCCAGCAGGAAGTCCGTCCTGTTCGGCCATCACTTCGCGTCGATCGCCGGTCTGGCGCCGATGCTGGGCCCGGCGCTTGCCGTCATCTGGGGCTGGCTCCCGGCCATGATCTGGGTCGTGTTCGGATCGATCTTCATCGGCGCCGTCCATGACTTCTCGGCCATCGTCGTGTCGATGCGGCACCGTGGTCTCAGCATCGGCAAGATCGCGGAAAACCTCATCGGCAAGCGCGCCAAGGCCCTGTTCCTCCTGATCATCCTCTTCCTGATCTGCCTCGTGATGGGAGTCTTCATCGGAACCGTCGCGGACCTGTTCACCACCGCGTATTACCCGCAGTCGGTGTTTCCGACGTTTTTTCTGATGGGCGTCGCGATGATCATCGGATGGAGGGTCTACAAGGGAGGCGCGAGCCTGGGAGCGAGCACCGTCGTCGGTTTCGCGCTGCAGTTGATCTCCATTTACGTCGCGTTGGAACTGCTCGGCCAGCCGGATCTCGGCCGGGATACATGGATCTTCATTCTCCTGGCCTACGCGTTTGCGGCCTCGGTCCTTCCGGTGTGGATCCTGCTCCAGCCCCGCGACTATCTCAACTCGCTCCTGCTCTATCTCGGGCTGGCCACCGCCTACATCGGTTTCTTCGTCCTCCGGCCGGAGTTCGTCGCGCCCGCCGTCGACGTGAGTCCCGCGGGCGCACCGCCGATTTTTCCCTTCGTCTTCATCGTGATCGCGTGCAGCGCGGCCTCCGGGTTCCACGGCCTGGTCTCCTCGGGGACGACGTCGAAGCAG
>CAZTTI010000226.1:0-2842 GCA_964615925.1 uncultured Solibacteraceae bacterium | reverse complement strand
AAGATCAGGACGCGCTCTGCTTCCGGCCGGGAGAGGATTTCGCTGAGGACCAGGCGCTTGTCGGCCCGCGCCACGAACATGACCCGCTGGTCGATTCCCTCGACCACGGTTGCCGGCGGGGAAACGGCCACCTCCTCGGGGTCTTCCAGCATGTCCGATGCCAGCGAGAGGACTTCGTTCGACATCGTCGCGGAGAAGAACATGGTCTGGCGCGGCTTGGGGACCCGCCGCACGATCTTCCGGACGTCCTCGATGAAGCCCATGTCCAGCATCCGGTCGGCCTCGTCCAGGATCAGGATCTGCACCTGGTCGAGCCGGATGACCTTCTGCCGCATCAGGTCGAGCAGACGGCCGGGAGTGGCGACGACGATGTCCGGTCGTTTGCGGATGGCTTCGACCTGGGGCTGCTGCGAGACGCCCCCGAGGATCACGGCGGTTCGCAGAGGGAATTTTCCGCCGTAGGCCTTGAAGCTCTCGTCGATCTGGATGGCCAGCTCGCGCGTCGGCGTCAGGATGAGGGCCTGTTTTCCTTCCCGGAGCAATTGGAGGGTCGGCAGCGCGAAGGCGGCGGTCTTTCCCGTGCCGGTCTCGGCCGTGGCGAGCAGATCCCGGCCGGCCAGGAGCTTCGGGATCGCGAGGCGCTGAACCGGCGTCGGCTCGACGTACCCTTCGGCGGCCAGGGCTTCCAGGAGCAGGGGATGGAGCCCGAGGGCTCCAAACGGGTTCGTTTCGGTATCTAGTTCCACTTCTTGTCTCATATTCTCTCGATATCTTGGGGATTCTTTATCTATTCCCGGGGGAGTGCCGGTAGCGTCGGAGGCGGATTCGGGGGTGCGGCCGACGGGCCGTTCAGACGACGGGCTTTCCAGTGAACTCTTCAACCCTAGAGAATACCCGAGATGAAGCCGGATTTCCTAGACCTTCTCGTTAACACCTCTCGTTAACGACCTTCTCCTGAACTTTCGGGGAGAGACTACGCCGCCGACGCGATCGGGCTGACCAGGCCCATCGACATCTCGCGCGCCCACTTGATCGAGTCCATGTAGATCTCGCGGATCAGGGCGGCGGAAAGACCGTAGAAAGCGACGTCGTTCCATTCGGCGCGTTCGTAGGCAATGGCGCAGCGCAGCGCCTGGCCGATGGGTCCGGCCTGGCGCAGGATCCCTTCCTTGATGTCGTCGACGAGGGGCAATCCAGCCAGGAGGTCCTCCATGGGGCGATCCGCGAGCGCGTCGAGAACGCTCAACAGTCCCGCCGAGAAGTAGGAATCGGTAGGCTCCTTCCTCACCGCCTGAGCCAGGAGCTCGCACATCCGGCCGCGAACCAGAGCGACGACGATCAACTCCCTCGGCTTGTCCTCGACGGCGGAGAGCAGGAGCACGCTGGACCAGCTCTGGAGCTTCTTGGTTCCGACGAGCCGGAGAGCGTGGCCGATCGAATCCACTTTCCTGCGAACGGCTGCCAGCGGGGAATTGGCGTATTGCAGCAGCTTGTACGTCAGGGCGACGTCCTGTGAAATCAGCTTGTCCAGTTTCTTGACCGCGATGTCCGGCTCCTGGAGCTTGGCCAGGACGCGGAGCAAGGCGAGGCGGTTGACGGGGATTTCGGTCCGGTCCTTGTGCGCGGCCGGCTTGGCTAGAAATCGCCCCTGGAGGAAGTTGAAGCCGAGTTCCTTCGCGAACTCGAGGTCGTCGTAGGTGTCCACTCCCGCGGCGATCGTCCTGAGCTTCCGGGCCTTGAGTTCCCTGGCGCACGACTCGAGTTCGTCGGGCCGATATTGGGTGACGTCGAGCCGAATGACGTGCGCCTTGTCCTGGAGCTTCCTCAGATCGTCGGAGTGGACACGTTCCGGAAGGGCGATCCTCCCACCCTGCTTGAGGACGTCCTGGAGGTATCCGGCCATCTTGGCCGTGTCGACCGTGTCATCGTCGGCGTCGAAGGTGCTGAACACGACACGTTCCCGCGGGATCCGCTTCCAGTATCCTCCCGCCATGGCCTGCAGCGTGAGGTTGATGAACCCGGTGTGGTTCCCCACGATGTGGTCGAGACCGGCTCCGCTCAACGACGTGTACACGGCGCGCGTGACGTCGTCCCCATCGGTGTCGAAGAAACCGTCGATGGCCGGCGAACGCACTTCGTACCCGACGACCTCCAGGCCGGGGCTGAAGATCGGGTGACGGCCTATGAGAAAGTCTCTGCCCATGGTTCGGAATACAACTCCCGTCACCGGTGTCCCGGTTCCGCTTACTTCTCCGTTATCGGCGGGGAGCCGCGTGGACCGCAGGGATTTTCGAAGAAAATACGCCGCGTGGCGGCGAAGCGTTCCAAGGTCCCGAAGTATTTGCGGATGAAGGCATTCCGAGCCGTTTCCGGACAAGTTTACTGGATCACTCTCTTAGAAAATCGGCAATCCGTCCGACAACTTCAGGTCTCTCGAGATGAACCAGATGGCCGGCGCCGGGAAGGACCTCGACGCGGACGTCGGAAAGGGCGCGTTCCCACATGGGAGCCTGGGCCGCGGGAACGAGCCGGTCTTTCGAGCCCCAGATCACGAGGGTCGGGACATTCAGGCGGTGGAGGTAGCGCGGAAGCTTGAGGTCGTTCGGGTGTTCCCATTGGAGGCGCGCCAGCGCCGTCGTCTCCTTGTACCGGTCCGCG
Organism: uncultured Solibacteraceae bacterium; assembly: GCA_964615925.1. Classification (GTDB taxonomy): domain Bacteria; phylum Acidobacteriota; class Terriglobia; order 20CM-2-55-15; family 20CM-2-55-15; genus JAJEDW01. Next base: position 184 of record CAZTTI010000226.1, on the reverse strand, counting down.
ATGAAGTCGATGCCGGGATTCTGGGGGATCTTCGCCTTGAGCACGTCGAAGTCCTCGACAAGGGCGCCGGCCACCTCCTCCCCCGGCATGGCCAGAATGTCGGCCAGCGGGTGCTGAGGGTCGAGCATCAGAGCCGGGGCGATCATGACGAGCTTCCGGATGCGGTGACGGTGCTCGACGCCAA
>CAZTTI010000225.1:0-3790 GCA_964615925.1 uncultured Solibacteraceae bacterium | reverse complement strand
TCGGCGGTCGGCGGCGGTCCGCCACGGCCGCCGCGTTGCGCGAACGCCGACGGCGAGATCGCAAGGAAGGTGATGACGAGGCCCGTCAGAATCTTCATCGTCAGTCCACGACCTCGTCGGGGTTCGTTCCCCAGGTCAGACCGTCGGCCGGCCGTTCCAGCGTCAACATCAACGCCCGGAATTCCCCATTGACCCGGGATGGATTGGCCGTGATCACGATGTGGTCGCCGGACCGCAGCGTGTCCCTGGAAACTCCCTGGCGGCTCAGCGCGCCGGCCCCGCTCCACTCCACCGACCAGCGTTCGAGTTCACCGTCTTCACCGGGAATCTGAAGGTGGACGTAGGAATGGGGGTTCCTGAGCGTGAAGTTCACCATGCGTCCTTCCAGACGCACCGATTCGGTCGTGTCGTAGGTCGCCGCGTAGGAATGGTGGGCGTAGGCCGCTCCCGCCACCAGGACGCCCGCGATCAGCGCGATTGCGATTTGCATCGTGAAACGCATCTGTTTCTCCTTTTCAATCTGCAGCAAGACTTCGATAGACCGCCTCGACGAACATGTCCGAAGTCCAGTCTCCGGATTCGCTCCCGTAACGCGGGTCGAAATCCCGCGTCGGCCCCGCCGCCCGAACCTCATCCAACGGCATCCCGTCGTCGATCATGTCCTGGATACGGTCGGTAATGATCTGCACCATATTCCGGTACGCTGCCACGTCCCCGATGTCCGCCAGCCGGCCTCTCCCGGGAATGACCCAGGTCCCACCCTGGGACCGGGATTCCGCCACTGCGGTGTCCAGGATGTGGTTCAGGCCGTCGAGGACGCCCTGGACGCTGCCTCCCCGTCCCAGGTCGATCCGGGGATATGACACCGTCGAGAAAATGTCTCCGGCGCTGATGACCTCGGAGTGCCTGAAGAACACGATCATGTCTCCGTCGGTCGTCGCGCGGGGCTCGTGGTAGGCGATGACGGCCTCGCCGTTGAAATAGGCCGTCATTTTGTAGATATCGCTGTAGAACGCCTCGTCGGGCCACGCATCCGCCGCGGTCGACCAGGGATCTTCCTCTGGCCCCGACATCGCGATCAGCGCGTTTTCATGAGCGATGATGCGGGCGCCACCGTCCTGGCCGGATCCCATCGCGGAAAGGGGCACGTTCCCTCCGACGTTGTCGGGCCGAGCGTTCGTGTTCAGGATGTAGCGCAGGGGGCGCGGCGGGGCCGGCGAGCTGATGACGGCGTTCATGTACGGGCTCGTCCAACCTGACGGCACGTTCGGACAGCTCATCCCGAAACATTCGTTCGTGGCCGGGCCATTGGCTCCGCGCGCCAGGCTGGAAAGGGCGGCAGCGACGTCTTCGGACATCTCCCCGGGGCCCGTGTTCACCAGCATCATGCCGTCGGGGCCGACCGATGCGGTGATGTTCCGCCCATTGGCGACGAGCATGTAGATGTTGCCCTGTACCGGAAGCACGTGGACCTGGCCGTCTTCGGGGCTCTGAGCCCGGATCCGATCACCGGCCGCTCGCGCCGTTGGCGACGACGGCACCGAAAGCTCGTCGACGGTCAGCGAGCCGTCGATGACCCCGCGATATTCCGGATAGATGGTCTTCACTCCGCCGCGGATCGGTTCATAGGGGATCCAGTCCTCGGCCGCCAGCCACTCGTCGATGAAGGGCTCGCGGCCGAGCGGAAGATGCGGGACGAAATGGGGATTGCTGCCGCCGGATTCCGCGAACGTCGCCGCGTTGCACGTTTCCATGTTGACGCGCGTGTCCGGATCGTAGAGATAGGTCGTCGACTGCACGTAAGGCTCGTCCATGTAGACCGGATCGTCGGTCACCTGCGTGACAGTGAGGACGTCGCCATGCCGCGTGATGAACTCGGTCATGGTCAACATGTCGCTGGTCTGCGGCCCGCCGCGCTTGAGGAAGCCTTCTTTCAGGTGGGTCGTGGACACCACCAGCGTGTTGCCGGCCCATTCGCCCGTGGAGAACCCGGACCAGCTGTGGGGCGCCCAGGCCGGAGGATGAGGGCGCCCGTCCATGAAGATGGGACGATCCAGCGAACGCCAGAACTGCACGTGGTAGGCCCGCACGTCGCGTGTCAGAGGATCAAGCTCGCCGAGGATCCGGGCGCCGCCGAGGCCTCGCCATTGATGCGGCGCCGAATGTGGGCGGCACTGGTATTCCGGCGTTCCCCAGAGCGACTCGGCCGTCGTATCCGAACGCAGGCGGCCGGCGTCGTTGAAGGGGATCCCCAGGTAATCGTCGGGGGCGGGTTGCCCTGTCCGTCCCAACTGTCCGGGGTCCTCGCTCAACTCCAGGATCCACTCCCCCGAGATATCGGGAGGTCCCGCTGTCCGTCCGACCAGAACCTGGCCTGCCGTCGCGAGCGGCCACGCGAGCACGATCCCCGCGACGCTCGCGGCCAGGCGGTGAACTTCGATCGGTCGACCCCAGCGCATCTCCCCCTCCTGTGACATCCGGACGAACCGTACCGGGATTGTAGTGGTTCGATGGAGCCGAGGGCAATCAATCGCCGCGGGACGTTACGCCGAAAGCGAACTGGCGGATGAAGGCGTCGTGTGCCGGGGACCGTCGAGGGCCGAATCCGCCACGCTGAACTCGGCCACCAGCGGAAGGTGGTCCGACGCGACCAGCGTCTGGCGGTTGCGGACGAGCTGGACCTGATCGATCTCGAGAGGAGGCTCGAAGTAGATGTGGTCCAGGTGCAGGAACGGCAACACTCCGGGATAACTTCGCCGTCTGCCCGCGTGGAGCCGCATGTCGATGCCGTCGAACTGGGATCGCAGGACGCGCGTGGTGAGGCCGTTCACCCACTCGTTGAAATCCCCGACGACGAGGCGTGGACCGTCGGCGGCGTTCAGCAGGAGGTCCTCCTCCACGAGGGACCGAATTTGGTGACGGCGTTCGAAATACGAGGTTCCCATGTGGACGTTGAACATGTGGACGCGCCCGAACGGCGCCTCGATGTCGGCCCTCAGGCAGCCTCGCCGGTCCCGCCGTGTCCAGGCCAGCTCGAAGGAGTTCGACCATGTGATCGGCCATCGGCTCAGAACGGCGTTCCCGTAGGGACGCCCTCGCTTCTCCATCGTCTGACCGAACGCCAGATCGAACCCAAGCTCGGACGCGATCCGGTCGGCCTGCCCCGTTCCACCTTCGACGGGACCGAAGATTTCCTGCAGCGCGACGACATCCGCGTCGATCCGGCCGAGGACATCGACGATCCGGCGCACCTCGGTTCGGCCGTCCATGCCGCGGCACTTGTGGACGTTGTAGGTCACGATCTTCAGGGCGCACCTCCATGGACCGAGGCTCGGGAGCACGCGCTCCCCGAACGTTCAAGCATATGCCATCCGGCGGCCGAGTCCAGTCCCAGCCTCATTGCTGCCGCTCGAAAAGGCGGTTCAACTGCTCCCAGATCTTTTGTATCGATCATCCGTTCTCGCGGTACCAAATGCGGTCCGTTCAGAACGCCTGCGCCAGCCGGAACTCCCACACCCAGTTGCGGCTCGGACGGTCGTTCGGATGGACCAGATTGACCTGGGCCGCGAGCGCGCCGAACAGGTTCGCGCGAAGCGAGACACCATGACTGGAAACCGCCGGCGCGTCACCACCGAGCCAGTCGGGACGATCGCCGCTCAACCAGGCCGACCCGACGTCGAAAAACGCGGCGGCGTCGACAGGCAGCAGGCCCCCGGCCACGACGCCCAAAGGTCCAAACAGCGGCAACCGGGCTTCGAGGTTGACCACCGCGATTCGGCTCCCGATGAGC
>CAZTTI010000224.1:0-19408 GCA_964615925.1 uncultured Solibacteraceae bacterium | reverse complement strand
CCGAAGACGCAAAAGGCGAAGCCGAAGCAGATCGCGATCGACAGTTGAGGCGCTTCACCTGCCAAGGCGCTCGCCTGCCAAGGCGCTTCGCCTGATCCCCGAGAGTGACCGGCACCGCCTGACCGTCCGGGCGGTCCCGGTCCGAGCCATTCCGTACCGATTCGTTGGGGGGCCGCATGATCCGTTTCGAGAAGTTCACCGTGAAATCCCAGGAGGCGCTTCAGGCCGCCCAGGCTCACGCGTCGGAGCTCCATCACTCCGAGCTTCAGCCCGAGCATCTCCTGCTGGCCCTCGTGGAACAGAAAGACGGCGTGGTCCTGCCCATGATCGAACGCCTTTCGGTGGACGTTTCCCGCGTCGAGAAGGACATCCGAAGCGCTCTCGACAAGCTTCCAAGGCTCGAGACCACGGCGGAAGTCCGCTTGTCCCGGGAGTTGTCCCGCGTTCTCGAGGCCGCCCAGGACGAAGCCGCGCAGTTCAAAGACGAGTACGTCAGTACCGAACACATCCTCATCGCCCTGGCCACCGCCAAGGGACAGGGGCCGGCCTTGCTGCTCGGCTCCCACGGAGTGACGCGGGAGTCGATCCTGAAAGCCCTCGTCTCCATCCGGGGCTCGCAGAAGATTACGGACCCCAACCCCGAGCAGAAGTATCAGGCGCTCGAGCGGTATTCCAGAGACCTGACGACGCTAGCGAGCGCCGGGAAGCTGGACCCCGTGATTGGACGCGACGAGGAGATCCGCCGCGTCATCCAGGTCCTGTCGCGCCGGACCAAGAACAACCCGGTTCTCATCGGCGAGCCCGGCGTTGGCAAGACGGCCATCGTCGAAGGGCTGGCCCAGCGCGTCGTCGCCGGTGACATTCCCGAGAGCCTGCGCAACAAGCGAATCGTTTCGCTGGATCTCGGTTCGCTCATTGCGGGCACCAAGTACCGTGGCGAGTTCGAGGACCGGTTGAAGGCCGTCCTCAAGGACATCGAGCAAACCGCTGGTGGCATCGTCCTCTTCATCGACGAACTGCACACGCTGGTCGGAGCCGGGGGCGCCGAAGGATCCATGGATGCTTCGAACATGTTGAAGCCAGCGCTGGCACGCGGCGAGCTTCGGTGCATCGGGGCCACCACGCTGAATGAGTACCAGAAGTACATCGAAAAGGACAAGGCGCTGGAGCGGCGCTTCCAGAACGTGTACGTCGGCGAGCCCACCGTCGAGGATGCGATCTCCATTCTGCGCGGCCTGAAGGAACGGTACGAGGTTCACCACGGCGTGAAGATCAAGGACTCCGCGATCCTGGCCGCAGCAATGTTGTCCCATCGTTACATCACGGATCGCTTCCTTCCCGACAAGGCGATCGACCTCATCGACGAAGCCGCGGCCAGCCTCCGGATGCAAATTGATTCCATGCCCGTCGAGATCGACCGGATCGAACGGGCCATCATGCAGTTGGAAATCGAGCGCCAGGCGCTCAGCAAGGAGACCGACACCGGTTCGGGCGACCGGCTGGCCCAGATTGACAAGGAATTGGCGAACCTTCGGGAGGAGTCCACCGAGATGAAGGCTCGATGGACGGCCGAGAAGGAACACATTCAATCTCTCCGGTCGCTGAAGGAACAGCTCGAGCAAGCCCGGATCGAAGAAGCGCAGGCTGAACGGGACGGTGATCTCAGCCGGGTCGCCGAGATCCGCTACGGACGGATTCGGGACCTCGAACGGCAGATCGAAGCCGTCAGCGAGCGGTCCGAGGACCTGGAAGCCGAAGACCGGATGCTCAAGGAAGAAGTCGACGAGGAGGACGTGGCCCGGATCGTGGCCAAGTGGACCGGAATCCCCGTGAGCAAGATGCTCGAGAGCGAGGTCCAGAAGCTCGTCCACATGGAAGAGCTTCTCGAGCGCCGCGTGATCGGTCAGAAGGATGCTCTGGTCGCCGTGTCGAACGCGATCCGGCGATCGCGGGCCGGACTCCAGGACTCCGAGCGCCCGCTCGGCGTGTTCATGTTCATGGGGCCGACGGGCGTCGGGAAGACCGAGACCGCCCGTGCCCTGGCGGAGTTCCTGTTCGACGACGAGCACAACATCGTCCGGGTCGACATGTCGGAGTTCATGGAAAAGCACTCCGTATCGCGATTGATCGGAGCGCCCCCGGGATACGTGGGATACGAAGAAGGGGGATACCTGACCGAAGCCGTTCGCCGTCGGCCTTATTCGGTCGTTCTCCTCGACGAGGTCGAGAAGGCCCATCCGGAGGTGTGGAACATCCTGCTGCAGATCTTCGATGACGGCCGTCTGACCGACGGGAAAGGCCGCACGGTCGACTTCAAGAACACCGTGATCATCATGACCTCGAACGTGGCGGTTTCCGGGGAAGACGATTCGATCCGTCAGGCGCTGAAGGAGTATTTCAAGCCAGAGTTCCTGAACCGGATCGACGACATCATCCGGTTCCATAGCCTCGGAAGCGACGAGATCGTCCGCATCATCGACATCCAGCTCGAATCGCTCCGGGAGCATCTCGAGGAGCGGAAGCTGACCCTGGAACTGACCCCGGCCGCGCGGGATGCGCTGTTCCGGGAGGGTTATGATCCCGCGTTCGGCGCGCGGCCGTTGAAGCGGGCGATCCAGACATTGCTGGCGAACCCGTTGTCGCTCAAGATTCTCGAGGGTGAGATCCCGCCGGGGGCCCACATCGTCGCCGACGCCGGGGACGGGGACGCGCTGAAGTTCACGGCCAAGGCCGAGCAGGCCGATCGTAATACGGCCTGAAAGAGAGACGCCGACGGAAACCGGTGGCGTCCCCATCCGAACGCTGGCGTGGCGGTCTACGCCACGGGTTCCTCGATGACGGCTTCGAGCCAGGACTCGGGGATCGCACCCACTTTCCTGGCGACGAATGCGTAGTAATAAAGTGGTTCGCCGCCGGTCGATAACCGGTGCCGGTACTTCTCGCGGCGCATCGAATCGAGCACGCCTTCGTCGAGCATTCGCTCGATGAGGCGGCTGAAGCCCGAGCTGTCGTCCGTTTCGAGGAAGCGATCCCGGATGTTGAACGCAACCCATCCGGGTTCCTCCACCAGGTTGAACGCTTGGGCGAAGGCTTGTGGCGGGATGTCACCAAACCCCAGTGCCGCCACGGTCGTCAGACAATTGAAGTCCTTGTTCTCGAGACGTTCACGGCTGGACGAGTCCAGGTCGGTGAGGTCTTCGACGAAGTAGTCGCTGTAGGTCCCTGGCCGGTCGCGACGGGCTGCCTCCCTTGCCTCGGGGATCAGATCCACGCCGACGACTTCGGACACTCCGCGGTGCTTGAGCTCTTCACCCACCATGCCGTTTCCCGCTCCCACATCGAGGACGGTCAAATCGGAGAAGTCCACGTCGTCACGTTTCGCGATTGCCTGCTCGAGGAGATTGCAGACCACGGTGGGCGAGCAACACTTGAGCTTTTCGTAGAACAGCTCCTCGTACAATCCCGGGATTGTGTAGATCTTGCCATAATCGTGAAAGCGAATCCGCTGTTCGTCTGTCTCAGTCCGAACGACACACCATTCCTGGTCTTGCGACAGGCCTTCGGAATTTCGGGGCAGCTTGAGATCGAACGCCGGTCGGTCGGGCTGGTCCTTCAAGTGTGGTTCCGCCACGTATGGTTCCGCTTTCATCCAACAACCTCCTAAGAAAATCTGCGAATGGTCTTCAGTCAAGAAATCAGGCCTGATCGTCCTCGGTGCGGTTCCGATCAGGTGTGGACCGGGAAACAATCTCGATCGCGTCATCGATCGCATCTTGGGCGGATTCGGTGATCGGTTCACCGAAGAGAATGCTCGAGGCGTCGAGCTCCTCGGCTCCCATCATCGCGGCCACGCGCTGAAGCGAAGAGAGGATCAGCGTTTGTTCCCATCGCTGGAGCTGCTGGAACCGGTCCACAAACTGTTCCTGCAGCAGCGACGGGGCGCCGGCGAGGACGGCGATGCCGGGTTCGGCGATGCTCACCAGGACCCGGCGCTTGTCGGCCGAACTCCGCGTCCGCACGATGAGGCCTCGCTTCTCGAGGCGATCGAGGATTCCGGTGACCGTCGGATGGCTCAAGCGCACCTGGCGCGCCAAGTGTCCGACGGGCATTTCTTCGGCCTTCCCAAGTTCCTTGAGAAGTAGTAGTTGCGGGCCCGTGAGCCCGTAGACGTGCTCCAGCTTCTTCGAATACAGATCGATGCGGCGGATGATCTGCCGGATCGTGACCAGGACCTCCTCGTCAGTTGCGGAGTGGGTCACGGACGCCGCCCGAATTGGTAGACAATGATTTGCATACGAAGGAACTTCTGGGGTATTGCCGCTTGGGGTGGCCGCACGAGCAGTACTTCTTATAGCATAAAGTCCATGATTCTAAAAGCATTAATCGAAATCGGACGGTTTGGGCTCATCCGGAATTTTATTTCCCAGAGGAAGCTTCTGGTCGAAAGGTCCCCCGGGTCGCTGGTGTTATCTCTTGAGGTCCGCTGACCGCCAGGTCGCATATACTGTGACTTCTCTACTTGTGACGATGGAGGTCTCATGCTGATGAATCGTCTGCCTCGCGGCCGGCTTTGGCTTGGCGCGGCTTGGGTGAGTCTGCTGGCCTTGCCAGCCCTGACGTTCGCCCAGCAGTCCGTACCCTTTCAGGGGAACATTCCTCTCGCGCCGCGCGGTCTCGAAGCGCGGGCTCTTCCGGACGAACCGATTGTCTACGACACGGCCGAGGACATGGACGTTCGTGTATCGGTTGTGGCCCGGGGTCTCGCGTTCCCCTTCAGCCTGACCTTTCTTCCCGACGGCGACATGCTGGTTACCGAACGGACCGGAAACCTGCGGCGGGTTCGCAACGGAGTGCTCGACCCGGATCCCGTTAGAGGAGTTCCCGATTCGGTTTTTCAAGGCGAATCCGGTCTGCCGGGCACGGTCCACGGGTTGATGGACATCCATCTGCATCCGGATTTCGAGTCGAACCAGCTCGTGTATTTCACCTACACGAAGCCGACGGACGACCGGGGAGTCGCTGCGCTCGGGCGCGGGCGGTGGGATGGAGAGGCACTCGTGGGTGCGGAGGACGTATTCGTCGCGGCCGCTGGCGGCGCATCGCGCTTTGCCTTCGGGCTGGATGGAACGATCTTTCTGACCATCGGGGGAGGGAATGCCCAGGATCCATCCAGCCACGGCGGGAAGGTCCTCCGCATCAATGACGACGGAAGTGTCCCCGCTGACAACCCGTTCGTCGGAATGGAGGGATACGCGCCGGAAGTGTACTCGCTCGGCCACCGGACGGCACTGGGGCTTGCGGTTCATCCCGTGACCGGCGAGGTGTGGCAGACCGAGAACGGACCGAACGGCGGCGACGAGATCAACGTCATTCAGGCCGGGCGAAACTATGGATGGCCCGAAGTCAGCTTTGGAAGAACCTACCAGGGCCCGTGGCAGGGCGAGACGCCCACTCACTCCGGATTCGAATACCCCGTCGTCTACTGGATGCCCTCGATCGCCGTTTCCGGGATGGCGTTCTATACCGGAGATCGCCTGCCGAAGTGGAAGGGAGACGTTTTCGTCGGCGGCCTTCGCTACGGCGAGATTCCGGGAACAGGGCAGCTCCAGAGGATCCTGTTCAACGAGAACATGGAGGAACTGCGCCGGGAGGTTCTCCTGGCCGATTTGCGCCAGCGGATCCGGGACGTCCGCATGGGGCCGGACGAGCTTCTCTACGTCGTGACAGACGAAGCCGACGGAGCCGTCCTGCGCATCGAGCCTGCGAACTGAACTTTGAACATGAAGACTTCCTGGATCCGGAATCCCATCATCTGGGGGCATCGATATCTTGGAATTGGAGTGAGCCTCCTTTTCCTCATGTGGTTCCTTTCCGGAATCGGCATGATCTATTCCCGGGGGATGCCGCGGTTGACGCCGGAGATGCGGCTCGCGCGGCTCGCGCCTCTCGACCTCGACGCGATCCGCGTGAGTCCCGCCGAGGCCGCTTCCGCCGTTCGATTCCTTCCGGAAGCGGGGGAGGTGACGTTGTCGACCGTGCTCGGGCGCCCGGCTTACCGGTTTTCCGAACCGAACGGTTCGGTACTCTTCGCCGACACCGGAGAGGTCCTCGACGAGTTCAGCCACGATGACGCCATCCGCGTCGCGGCTGTGTTCGCCGACGTGCCGAAATCCCGGACGCGCGTCGACGGCGTCTTGACTGCGCCCGATCAGTGGACCCTCACCCAGGGCCGACAGCTCCCCATGTACCGTGTTTCGGTTGACGACGGCCGCGGCACCGAACTCTACGTTTCCGCCGCTATCGGCGAGGTCGTCCAGATGACGACGTCCCGCGGTCGCATGCTGGCCTGGGTTTCGGTGATTCCCCATTTCATGTACCTGCGTGCGCTGAGACTCAACGGCGATCTCTGGAATCGCCTGATGACGTGGGGACCGGGCATCGGAGTGGTCGTGGCCGCGCTCGGAATTGCTCTCGGCCTGATCTATTTCCGTCCACGGCGGGGGCTTCCGTTCCGCGGCGGACTGCGCTGGCACTTCGCGCTCGGGCTCATTTTCGGTCTGGTGACGCTCACCTTCGTGTTCAGCGGTCTCGTGTCCATGGAGCCCTGGGGGTGGACCCTTGCCGACGACAGTCTGGCTTCTGAAGCACGCGCGTTGTTTCCCGAGAGGACGGGTTCGCTATCCGACTTCCCGCCCATCGTCACCAACTCCTGGAGAAACGCACTCGCCGCGGCTCGGGCTCCGGGCGTCAAAGAGATTGCCTTCGTCCGTATCGTCGGCGAGCCGCATTTCGTGGCCCGGAGCGCGCCGTCGATCCCCGCCGCGATGGGATGGCCCGATGGCGGCCACCAGCCGTATTTCGTCGAGCGAACGCGAACTCCCGAGCGCGCCGTGTTCGACCGCGATCTCGCTCTGCGCGCCGAACTATCCGTCGAGGGTTTCCGTTCCCGGATCGAAGCGGCTTTTCCCGGCACTCGCGTGGTCGAGGCGGACCGGTTGACCCAATACGACAGTTACTACTACTCGCGGGAGAATCGGTCGCCCCTGCCGGTGCTGCGCGCGAAGCTCGATGACGCCGACGAGACCTGGCTTTATGTCGATCCCGCCGTCGAACGCGTGGTGGGCAATATCAATCGCGGCAACCGGGTCGAGCGGTGGGTGTATGCCGGCCTTCACACATTCGACTTCCCGTTCCTCTACCGGCACCGGCCCCTGTGGGATGCCGTGCTCGTGGCTTTCTGCCTTGGCGGGGCCGCGCTGAGCGGGGTGGGCGTATTTCTCGGATTCAAGCGGCTGGGCCGGGGGGTCGAGCGTGTGACGCGACCGGCCGCCGTCTGAACTTCGGTTTACTTCGGGATCCGGAGGACCTGTCCGGGGAGGAGCCTGTCCGACCTTAAGCCGTTGGCCGAGGTGATCGCCGAGATCGAGCTTCCATTCTGCCGGGCGATGGCCGACAAGGTGTCTCCCCTCTTCACGACGTAATCCCGAATGTCCGCGTTCATTCTCGCGACATACCGTTCGTACTGCTCCGGAAAGATCGCGACGTGATAGTGAGCGGGCGATCGCTCACGCGTCGCGTCCAACACGCCGGTCCCCTCCAACTGCAGAAGGACGCGCTCCAGCCATTGGCGGCATCGGGAGCCTCCGGGGATGCGCAGATCGATGGCCATTCCGGTGGGATGGACCGATTTGTGGTGGGCGTTGGGCGGCTGCTCGCTCGTCGGCCGAGTCAGGCTCGTGATCGTCAGCTTTTCGCCGCACGCGCTTCGGAACTGGGATGCGAGGCGCTCGATGAAGAGCTTTACCGCGGGCCGGGCATACGGATAGGAAACGCCGTGAAGGTCGAAATCCCGGTTGCCCGAAACCTCGACGAGCAGGTCCGCGTCGACGAAACGCTGCACACGGGCCCTGCTTTCCAGGAAGGTGAAATCGTGATCGCGCGCCTGGCGTTCCTGACGGTCCATCGAAGCCGACGAACCCGACAGGCTCTGGGTCCCAGACGCGGACAACGCCCCGAAAAGCGTCGCCGAGACGAGAAGGATGAAACGCGAACGCCACCGCATCATCGTCAGAAAATATACAACGAACGCGGCGTAATCAACACCCTGTTGCGCCGGCGACAAGAAACTGACGCTACGCCTTGTACCTTATTGCGTTCCGGATTCGTTTCCCATGCGCACCAATCCTTCGGCGAGGTTAGGGATCGCCGCGGTGATGACCAGATCGGACCCGGATCTCTCGACCCGTACGTCGTTCTCGCCGAACGAGTCTTCGATAACGGACGAGAGGGAGCTTCCAAGGGCCGATATCTCGACGTCGGTCCAGTCCCTCGAAGGCGACACGACCGTGGCGCGGGCTTCGAGTCCGCCCGTCTCCGTCAGCCGTCCGCTGAAATGGATCCCCTCGACATCGTCGAGCTGCACCTGGGGCGGGATCGTTCCGTTGGCGACGGTTTCCCAGAGCCGGTATAATCCGCCATCGCCGTTGGACACCGCCCCATGGAACGGCGCGTTCTGGTCGGATTGGTTCATGAGCGGCTCCAGCGATGAATCGCCGGCAACTCTCGAGTCGGTGGACGAAACTTCCGCCGCGAGCAAGTCGACGACGGTTTGAGCGATCGTGACGTCGCTCGTGACGAACAGCGTGCCTTCCCGAAGGAACACCGCTCCGCCGAAGGCCGGGATTCGGACGTCGTAAATGCGTTCGTCGCCGTACCGAATCGGCGTGATGCCTTCGCCACCACCACCGCCGGCAAGAAGGCCGAAAATACCGTCGGCAATGGTCAGCCATCGGCCGAAGACGGGAAGGCTCAGCATTCCGACGTGGAGGTCGCGATCTGCGTTCGGCTCCGGCGTCATCGTCCATGCCGCGACGATGGGGAGGGCCTCGGAAATACTCCCTCCGGTGAACACGTTCGGTGGGGCCTCCTGGGATCGGGACGCGCTCTGCTGTCCCGCTTCCTGCAATCGATCCAGAAAGACCACCGTTCCAGGGTCGTTCGCGTCGAGCAAGAGCTCAGCGTATCCCGTCGTTGCCGGCGAGAGCAGGCGAACCGAATCGCCCAGTGGTGTCGGTTGGCCAAGCCAAATGATGAAGCCCACGATGAGGCCGACGAAAACGACGGCGAGGCCTCCGATGGCCAACGCGATGCCGATCAGGATCTTCTGCGTGCGACTGGTCATGGTTTCGATCTCGGATGTTCAGATTGTGGAATGCTCAGGAGACTCTACCACTGGCCGGCGCGCGGTGCAGCTTGTTGGTGGTGGCGTAACAGAGGTCCACATGCCTGCGGTTCAAAATCGGGATGCAGATTCCAGACTTGGACAGTACCCGCTTTCTCCCTCTTGCCGGCGACCCGGCATTTTCGTTAGAATTGGCACTCCGCAGAGGCGACTGCCAGACTTATTTGACTGATTCTAAAAAGGAATTTGAGGAGTCGAAATGCCTAAAGACATGTTGTTCCGCGAGGAAGCTCGCCAGAAGATCCTCGAGGGGGTGAACGAACTCGCCCACACAGTACGCGCGACACTCGGGCCCCGCGGCCGAAACGTGGTCATCGAGCGGAAGTGGGGGTCGCCTTTGATCACCAAGGACGGGGTGACCGTCGCCAAGGAGATCAGCCTCGAAAACCGCCACCAGAACATGGGCGCCCAGATGGTTCGCGAGGTGGCGTCCAAGACGAACGACGAGGTGGGCGACGGAACGACGACGGCCGTGGTTCTGGCCCAGGCGATCTTTCGTTCGGGTTTGAAAAACGTGGTCGCGGGGGCGAACCCCATGGATCTCAAGCGCGGCATCGATCTGGCGGTGCGTGCGGTCGTTTCCGAACTCGAGAAGAAAGCCATTCCCGTGAATACCTCGAAGGAACAGGAACAGGTGGCCACGATTTCGGCCAACGGGGATAACCGGATCGGAAAGCTCATCGCAGAAGCGATGAAGCGCGTCGGCGTCGACGGTGTGGTGACCGTCGAGGAAGCCAAGGCGATGGAGACCGAGCTCGAGGTCGTCGAGGGAATGCAGTGGGACCGCGGCTACCTCTCTCCTTATTTCGTGACGAACCAGGACCGCATGGAAGCCGTGCTGGAGAAGCCCTACATCCTGATTCGCGAGAAGAAGTTCTCGTCCATCAACGAACTGCTTCCGATCATGGAGCAGGTTGCGCGGCAGAGCCGCCCGTTGCTCGTCATCGCCGAGGATATCGAGGGCGAAGCCCTGGCCACGATGGTCGTCAACAAGATCCGGGGCACGGTGAAATGCGCCGCCGTGAAGGCGCCGGCTTTCGGCGATCGTCGCAAGGCGATCCTGGCCGACATTGCCGCGTTGACCGGTGGGAGAGCCATCACCGAGGACCTGGGTGTCTCCCTCGAGAACCTCAGCTTGGCGGACCTGGGACAGGCCAAGCGCGTCGTGGTCGGAAAGGATACGACGACCCTGATCGAGGGCAAGGGGGGCAAGCCCGAGATCGAGGGGCGGATCAAGCAGATCCGGGCCGAGATGGAAGAGACGAAGTCGACCTATGACAAGGAGAAGCTCGAAGAGCGGCTTGCCAAGATCACCGGCGGTGTCGCCGTCATCCGCGTCGGGGCCCACACCGACATGGAGCTCAAGGAACTCAAAGCCCGTGTGGAAGACGCGCTGAACGCAACGCGCGCCGCGGTGGCCGAAGGTGTCGTGCCCGGCGGAGGAACGGCTCTGCTCCGCGCCGCGAAGGCCGTAGCGAAGCTGGCCAAGGGACTCGAGGGCGACCTCCGCACCGGAGCGGAGATCCTCGCGCGGGCTCTCGAAGCCCCGGCGCGAATGATCGCCCAGAATGCCGGGCTGGAGGGGGCCGTGGTGGTCGGAAGGGTGCTCGACGCGAAGGAGTACGCGTTCGGCTACAACGCCGAGGCCGAGAAATACGAGGACCTGATCAAGGCCGGCGTGATCGACCCCGCGAAGGTCCCCCGTGTTGCCATTCAGAACGCGGCTTCGGTCGCGGGACTGCTCCTCACCACCGAGGCGGCCGTCGCGGACTTGCCGGAGAAGAAGAAGGCCGCGCCGGCGCCCGACGCCGGGATGGACGACTTCTAGAGATCGCGAGGGCGGGAGGTTCTCCTCCCGCCCTCTGCCCCCATCGGTCGCAACCCCGCTTCCGCTTCCCTCCCATTCGTGGTACAACGGCAGAAATCCCCTTCGACGGAGAATACCCATGTCCAAGACCATGGAACGCAGAGAAGCACTGAAATTCGGACTGATGGCAACGGGGCTTCTGGCCGTTCCCTCGTGGGCGATTCCGGCCATGGCGCAAGCCGAAACCGTCGTCCCGTTTACCGACATTCCCCAGCGGTTCAATCCGGGAGGTGATGGTCCGGTCCGGATCTATGACATCCGCAATATCGACGGGCTGTTCACTCCGGCCAATGAATTCTTCTCCATCGGGCACTACGGCGTGCCCGAAATCGCACCGGCGGATTATCGGCTGAAGGTGACGGGGCTCGTCGACAATCCCCTGGAACTTTCTCTGGACAACATCCGTTCGAGGCCGGCCGTGGAACTGGCTGCCGGCTATGAGTGCTCCGGAAACAGCCCCGGAACGGTGCAGGGCCTGTCCTCGTGCGGGAACTGGACGGGAACGCGATTACGGGACGTGCTGGCCGACGCCGGTGTTCACGAGCGCGGGCAGGAAGTGGTTTTCCTTGGCGCGGATTCCGGCGAGGAATCCAACGCGTTCAGGCAGCAGACCGTCACGATCGACGCGCCGTTCGGGCGCAGCATGTCGATCCAGAACGCCAACCGCCCGGAGCCGATCCTCGCGTATGCCCTGAACGGCGAGCCGCTCCAGGCGAGGCAGGGCGCCCCACTGCGCTTGATCATGCCCGGGTGGTACGGCGTTGCGAACGTGAAATGGCTGAGCAATATCCACGTTCAGGAGAATCGCTACGTCGGGCATTTTCAGGCCCGCTGGTATCGCACGGTTCAACAGACCGAGATCGCCGGTGAGATGCGGTGGCACGAGACGGAGGTTTCGCGCATGCGCATCAAGTCGGTGGTTGCCCGGGTTACGCGGAGCGGGAATACGTTCCGGGCGCTGGGATTCATCCTGAACGATGGGACCGCGATCGAATCCGTCGAGGTGCAGGTCGACGGTGGAGCGTGGCAGCGGGCCACGCTCGATCCGGCCAACACGCAATATTCGTGGAAGCTGTTCAACTTCGAGTGGACGGGATCCACGCCCGGCGAGCACACGATCGTTTCGCGCGCCACCGACGCCAACGGCGCGACGCAGATGACGAGCGAGGATCTCAACTCGATCAAGACGACGTTTCTCGAGAACAACTCGCTGTTCCCGCGGACGATCATGGTTTCCTGATTGCCGCTGGCGCTGCTCCCGCTCGCCACGGGTGTCGCTCGTCCTGGCGCCTTTCATGTCCGGAGTTGCACGCCACAAGGTTCTGATCGTCGAAGACGACCCCGTCTTTCAGAAGATCGCCGCTGTCGCGCTACGCGATGAGGGATTCGACTGCAAGGTCTCGAACGACGGGCTCGAAGCAGTTCGCATCCTGAAGCAGGGGCGCTTCGACGTGGTCCTGCTCGACATTGGCCTTCCGGGTGTCAGCGGCCTGGAAGTTCTCGAGCGTATCCGAGACCTCCCGAAGAAGCCGAAGGTGATCGTGATCACCGGCGAAACCGACCTCGATACCGTGGTCGAGACGGTGCGCAAGCACGCGTATCAATTCGTCCAGAAACCGGTCGCCCCCGAGAGGATCGTCGAAGTCGTCCGGGATGCGGTCGCCGGGCCGGACCCGTTGCCCATCGAGGTCGTTTCCGCGAAACCGGATTGGGTCGAGCTGCTCATCCCATGCCAGCCGAACGCTCCGGAACGCGTGCAGAGCTTCATGCAGCGCCTCGAGGGCGACCTGCCAGACGACGACCGGGACTCGGTGGGGAGGGCGTTTCGCGAGTTGTTGCAGAACGCCGTCGAGTGGGGTGGTGGTTTGGATCCGGCGCGGAAGGTGCGGATCTCGTTCCAGCGAACGCGCCGCATGCTCATGTACCGGATCTCCGACCCCGGAAAAGGTTTCAAGTTCGACGAGTTGGAACACGCGGCGGTCAGCAATCCTCCCGAAGACCCGTTCCGGCACGTGTCTTCACGGGAGGAAAAAGGATTGCGGCCGGGCGGCTTCGGCTTGCTCATGACGCGGTCGCTGGTCGACGAGCTGGTGTACAACGAGGCACACAACGAAGTGTTGTTCGTGAAGTACCTCGACGCCGCCGGGACTCCGGAGAACTGAAGACCTATCGGACGGGGTCGAGTTCGTGGCCGTGTTTCCGAAGCGCGTCGAGAACGAGTGGCCGAAGTCCCTCGCCGCCCTTCTCGTCGAGGTACATGAGGAGTTCACGCCGCATCCGGGGATCCCAGAACATCCGGATGTGGTTGGCCACGCCGGCGGCTCCTTTGGCGGGATCCTTCTCGCTGGCGAAGAACGATCCGATGTCGTTCGCCATCTGAACCAGTCGTTCGGCCTTCATTTCGACGTCTTGACGGGTTCGCGCTCGCGCATCTCCAACAGCGTCTCCTGCTTCGACGCGAAATCCTGATACTGTTCCTGCCAGGAGGACAGCTTCGTTACTGGCTGGACCTCAACGGCGGTGACCTTGTATTCGGGGCAGTTCGTGGCCCAGTCCGAGTTCTCGGTCGTCACGACGTTCGTCCCGCACAACGGGTGATGGAACGTCGTGTAGACGACGCCCGGCTGCATGCGTCCGGTGATCCGCGCGACCAGGACGGTGTTCCCGGCGCGGCTCGTGACCGACACCTTCGATCCGTCGGTGATCCCGCGCTGCTCGGCATCGTGTGGATGGATCTCGAGGATGTCCGAGGAATGCCACCGGAGGTTTTCGGTCCGCCGCGTTTGCGCCCCGACGTTGTATTGGCTCAGGGTCCGTCCCGTGGTCAGGAGCAGCGGGAACTTTCGACTCGTTCTTTCCGATGTCTCGACGTAGTCGGTAAGGACGAAGTGCCCCTTGCCCCGGACGAACTGGCCCACGTGCATCGTTGGCGTCCCTTCGGGCTGCTTCTCGTTGCAGGGCCACTGCACGCTGCCGAGCCGGTCGATCTTCTCGAAGCTCACTCCCTGGAACGTGGGCGTGAGCCGCGCGATCTCGTCCATGATTTCGGATGGATGGGTGTACTTCATCGGGTATCCCATCGCGTTGGACAGGTCCATGGTGATCTCCCAGTCGGCCTTGCCGGCGACGGGAGGCATGACCTTCCGGACGAGCTGGATGCGGCGTTCCGCGTTGGTGAAGGTTCCGTCCTTCTCGAGGAACGTCGACCCGGGAAGAAACACGTGGGCGAACTTCGCCGTTTCGTTCAGGAACAGGTCCTGGACGATGACGCATTCCATCGCGCGCATAGCGGATTCGATGTGTTGCGTGTTCGGGTCGGACTGGACGAAGTCCTCGCCCTGGATGTACATCCCCCTGAAGCTGCCGTCCAGCGCGGCGTCGAACATGTTCGGAATGCGGAGTCCGGGTTCCGGATCGATGGTTACCTTCCAGTCCGCCTCGAAAAGCTTGCGGGTGGCCTCGTCGGAGACGTGGCGATATCCCGGCAACTCGTGGGGGAACGACCCCATGTCGCATGATCCCTGGACATTGTTCTGGCCGCGGAGCGGACTGACGCCGACGCCCTCCCGGCCCATGTTCCCGGTGGCCATTGCGAGATTCGCCATGCCGAGAACCATCGTGGACCCCTGGCTGTGTTCGGTGACGCCCAGGCCGTAGTAGATCGCCGAATTGGGCCCCTGGGCGTAGAGCCGCGCGGCTCCCCGGATCGTGTTCGCGGGCACGCCCGTGACGCGGGCCACGTTCTCGGGCGAATACTTCTCCTGCGAGACGAACTCCTTCCACTCGGCGAACTCTTCGGGTTCGCAGCGTGCGTTGGCGAACGCTTCGTCGGCCAGGCCTTCGGTCACGATGACGTGCGCGAGTCCGTTGATGATGGCCACGTTCGTTCCGGGTTCGAGTTGGAGGTGGTAGTCGGCTTCGACGTGCGGCGTCCGGACCAGGTCGATCGTGCGTGGATCGACGACGATGAGCTTGGCGCCCTCACGCAGACGGCGTTTCATCTGGGAGGCGAACACCGGGTGGCCATCGGTCGGGTTGGCTCCGATCACCATGATGACGTCGGCGTCAGCGACCGAATCGAACGCCTGGGTGCCGGCCGAAGTCCCGAGGGTCGTTTTCAGCCCGTAGCCGGTCGGGGAGTGGCAGACTCGCGCGCAAGTGTCGACGTTGTTGTTCCCGAATCCAGCGCGAATGAGCTTCTGGACGAGGTAGGTCTCCTCGTTCGTGCAGCGGGAGGACGTGATCCCGCCGATGGCGCCCCGGCCGTAGGTGGCCTGAATGCGCTTGAACTCGGATGCCGCATACCCGATGGCTTCTTCCCAGGAGACTTCTTTCCAGGGCTCCTCGATCGACGACCGGATCATGGGAGTCGTGATCCGGTCCGGGTGCGTCGTGTAGCCAAAGGCGAAGCGGCCTTTCACGCACGAATGCCCGTGGTTGGCGTGGCCGTCCTTGTTCGGGACCATCCGCACGACGTGATTGCCCTTGACCTCGGCCTTGAACGAGCAGCCGACTCCGCAATATGCGCAGGTGGTCGTGATCGTACGATCCGGCTGCCCCATCTCGTCGATCGACTTTTCCATCAGTGTCGAAGTGGGACACGCCTGGACGCAGGCTCCGCACGAGACGCATTCCGAGTCCATGAACGGCTCGTTCATCCCCGCGGAGATCTGGGAGTTAAACCCTCGGCCGTCGATGGTCAGGGCGAACGTCCCCTGCGTTTCCTCGCACGCCCGCACGCACCGGCTGCAGACGATGCACTTAGTCGGGTCGAAGGTGAAGTAGGGGTTCGAAGTGTCCTTGACGGCGTCGAGATGGTTCGCGCCATCGTAGCCGTACCGGACCTCCCGGAGCCCGACGACGCCGGCCATGTCCTGGAGTTCGCAATGTCCGTTGGCCGGGCAGGTGAGGCAATCGAGGGGATGGTCGGAGATGTAGAGTTCCATTACGCCCCGCCGGAGATCGGCCAACCTCCGGCTTTCGGTCGTCACCCTCATGCCTTCTTCGACCGGGGTCGTACATGAAGCGGGCGTGCCCCGCTTGCCTTCGATTTCGACCAAACACAGCCGGCACGAGCCGAACGGCTCGAGCGAGTCGGTCGAACACAGCTTGGGAACGGCGGTTCCGGCCATGGAAGCCGCGTACATGACCGAGCTGCCTTCGGGCACCGATACCGGCTTCCCATCGATCTCGATCGAGACCTGCCTGCTCGTCTTCGGTCGGGGTGTTCCGTAGTCGTGGTCGGTGATGGAAATCATAGAACCTCTGGTGTCGACAAGAATCTCAGAAGGGAAGATTCAATTCTTTCATATCGGTCGCGCCAAAGTCCTCGGGAAAGTGCTTGAGCGCGCTGACCACCGGGTAGGGAATCAGGCCGCCCAAGCCGCAGAGCGACCCCGCGAGCATCAGGTCGGTCAGGTCGCCGAGCAGATGCAGGTTCATTTCGCGGTCCTGATCGGCCGTGATCCGGTCGATCACCTCCACGCCCCGAGTCGAACCGATCCGGCACGGCGTGCACTTTCCGCAGGACTCCTCCGAGCAGAACTCCATCGCGAAGCGGGCCATCGCCGCCATGTCGACGGTATCGTCGAAGGCGACGGCACCGCCGTGTCCCAGCATCGCACGGATTCCGCTGAAGGACTCGTAGTCTAGCGGCGTATCGAACAGCGACTCCGGTAGATACGCGCCGAGAGGGCCTCCGACCTGGACCGCCCGGATCGGGCGGCCCGAAGCGCTTCCCCCGCCGAAGTCGTACAACAACTCGCGGAGCGTCAGGCCGAAGGCCTTCTCGACGAGGCCGCCGCGTTTGATGTTTCCGGAGATCTGGAAGGGCAAGGTGCCGCGGGAACGGCCCATGCCGTAGTCCTTGTAAAACTCGGCGCCCTTTTCGAATATCAACGGGACGCTCGCCAGAGTGACGACGTTGTTCACGATCGTCGGCCGGCCGAACAGTCCTACCACGGCGGGCAGGGGTGGCCTCGGCCGGATCATTCCACGCTTGCCTTCCAGGCTTTCGAGCAGTGCGGTCTCCTCGCCGCAGATGTACGCTCCGGCTCCGAGCCGGATCTCCAGGTGGAATGCTTTGCCGCTTCCCATCACGTTGTCGCCGAGATGGCCTGCGGCGTACGCCGTGTCGATCGCCTTCTGGAGCGTCCGGTGGGCGTGCGGATATTCGGACCGGAGGTAGATGTACCCCTCTCTCGCGTCGATCGCGATGCCGGCGATCGCCATCCCCTCGATGAACATGAACGGATCGCCTTCCATGATCATCCGGTCGGAGAACGTTCCCGAATCGCCCTCGTCCGCGTTGGCGACGATGAACTTCAGGTCGCTCGGCGCGTCGTGGGCCGTCTTCCATTTGATTCCGGTGGGGAAGGCGGCACCGCCGCGGCCGCGCAACCCGGAATCGGTGACCTGTTGGATGATCTCGACGTTGGAAAGCTCGAGCGCGCTTTCGAGTCCCTTGAAGCCTCCGGTGGCCCGGTAATCGTCGAGCGAGGACGGGTCGTTCACGCCGATCCGGGCGAACGTCAGCCGTTCCTGGTTCGCAAAGTAGGGGATCTTCCCGGTCGGACCCAAGTGGAGCGCATGCGATTCGGCGTTAGGGAAGCCGGCGTCAAACAACGACCCGACGTCCCCCGCCTTCACCGGACCGTAAGCGACCCGGCCGTTTGCTGACGCCACCTCGACGAGGGGCTCGAGCCAGTACATTCCGCGGGATCCGGTCCGGGTGATGGCGACATCCAGACCGCGTTTCCCGGATTCGGCCCGAATCGCTTCGGCAACGGCTTCGGCGCCCATGGAGAGCGCTCCGGAGTCGATGGGAACGTAGACCTTCGTGCTCACTCCTGTTCCTCGATCTTCTTCCGGGTCGCGGAGATCAGGTCGCGGATGCCTTCCGGCGACACGCATCCGTGGACGTCGGCATCGATGGCGACGTTCGGCGACCGGGCGCAGTTGCCCAGGCAGAAGACCTTGCGTAACGTGAACACGCCGTCATCGGTCGTGCCCTCGAAGTCGACGCCCAGCGCGTCCCGGGCCGCTTTGACGAGGGCGTGGCTTCCAAGCGCCTGGCACGACTCGGCCAGGCAGATCTTCAAGACGCGGTGGCCTGTCTTCTTCCTTCGGAAGTCGTGGTAGAAGGTGACGACGCCGTAGACCTCGGCGCGCGTCAGGTTGAGGCGGTCGGCGACCAGCGGAATGGCAGCCTCGGGAATGAAACTGAATTCGCCCTGGATGGCGTGGAGGATGGGCAGCAGCGCTCCGCGCTTCCCGCGAAGCTGCTCGACGATGTTTTCCACAATCTGCCGGGACGCGTCAGTGAGTGGTTCCGCAGCCGCGTCCGCGACGCCGCTCGTATCTGGATTCCTGCTGGGCATGCTTCCTTAATCTTAATAAAATCAGCACGATGTCTTAGGGGGCTGATATTGCCATAGGCGGGACGGGGCCGACAACCGTGATGCGCCGAAAACCGTTTGGAGACGCCAGGCCCGTGGATCACCCTCCCGGAAGCACCCAGTTCTCCAGTCGGAGTTCGTCCACCCGTCCGAATTCGGCCGTGTTGTTCGTGACCAGGGTGAGCCCGAGAGATCGCGCGTGCGCCGCGATGAAGAGGCCGTTTGCTCCGATCATGGCACCCCTCCCCCTCAGATCGGCTCGGATTCGGGCGTAGTCGCCGGCGCTTCCTCCCGAAAGTCCAGTACTTCGACATGGCGAAGAAACGCTTTCAAGGCAGTCACATCCTGCGTCCGGCGCGGTGAAATCTCCACGCCGTACAGCAACTCGGCTTTCGTCACGACGGATATACAGGCTTCGGCGGGCGGGATGGAACGGAGCTTGTCCAGGACTGCCGGGTGGGAACGCTTCATGATGTGGGAACACGTATCGGTATCGAGCATGTAGCGATACATGTCAGGGCTGACGGCAGGAGTTCTGCATCCAGGCGACCCGCCCGTCCAAAGCCGACCGAATCCCTCATGATCAGACGGCTTCGCTGATCGAAGCGCATCTCCGGTTCCAATCCAGAGACGACCGTATCGCTCATGAAGGCGGCCCTTGTGATGAAGGAGCAGTTCGGCCTGTCCTATTGGGATGCCGCCATCATCGAGATGGCCCGGGCGCCGGCGTCAAATCCGTTCCGAGCGGATTGATTCGGTGGCCCGTAGTGGTTACAATGACCCCATTGGAGGCGGAGTGAAAAAGACGGCCGGTGGATCAAGAGAGCGCAAGACACGCCTCGGGACCTACCTCCGAAAGGTCCGGCAAGGCCAGACCTTGGTGATTACGGAAAGGGGGAGGCC
>CAZTTI010000223.1:0-11044 GCA_964615925.1 uncultured Solibacteraceae bacterium | reverse complement strand
CGATCATCGGGGCGAGGTGGATCGAGTCGAACTTCTCCCGTCCGGCTCCGGAAACCAGCTTCAGGTAGATCCAGTCGGAAAGGAACGGCGCGATCGGGGCCATCATTTTAGCGATCGCGATCAGGCACTCGAACAGCGTTTGATAGGCAGCCAGTTTGTCCGCGTTGAGGTCGCCCTTCCAGAAGCGGCGCCGGTTCCTGCGAACGTACCAATTGGACACCTGCTCGTCGGCGAAATCCTCGACCAGCCGAGCCGCCCGCGTGGGGTCGTAGGCTTCCATCGCCTCGATGTAGCGGCGCGCGGTGGTGTGGACGAGCGAGAGAATCCAGCGGTCGATGTCGGGACGCTTTTCGACCGGAACGTCGGGCTCGGAATGGGTGAATCCGTCGATGTTCGCGTACAAGGCGAAGAGCTTGTACATGTTGACGAGCGTGTTGAAGAGCTTCCGGACCTCCCCAACCGATGCGGTATCGAAGAGCTTCGGCTTCCAGGGCGGGCTGGAGGCGATCAGGAACCACCGGACGGCGTCGGCGCCGTATTCCTCGATCACCTCGAAGGGATCCACCGTGTTTCCCCGGGTCTTCGACATCTTCTGTCCGTTCTTGTCGAGGACCATGTCGTTCACGATCACGTGCCGGTAGGCCGGCTGGCCGAACAGGTGCGAACTGATCGCGTGGAGCGTGTAGAACCAGCCGCGGGTCTGGTCGACGCCTTCGGCGATGAAGTCCGCGGGAAACGCACGCTTGAAGATTTCCTCGTTCTCGAAAGGGTAGTGCCACTGTGCGAACGGCATCGCGCCGGAGTCGAACCAGACGTCGACGACCTCCGGAATGCGGCGCATGACGCCGCCACAGCCGCATTCGATCGTGATCCGATCTACGAACGGCTTGTGCAGGTCCAGGTTCCTGGGTACATCCTTGCCCACCTGTTCGAGTTCCTCGACGCTCGGGACCGACCGGCTCTTTTCGCACGATTCGCAGACCCAGATCGGGATCGGAGTACCCCAATAGCGGTCGCGTGAGATGGCCCAGTCCTTGTTCTCCGCGAGCCAGTTTCCGAAACGGCCCTCCCCGACCTCGGGAGGATGCCAAGCGATCTCGCGATTCAGCCGAATCATGTCCTCGGCGTAGGCCGTCGTCCGGATGTACCACGACTTTCGCGCGTAGAAGATCAGCGGTGTCTCGCAGCGCCAACAGTGGGGGTAGCTGTGGTGGTAAACCTCCTTGCGAAAGAGGAGCCCGCGTTCCTTCAGGTTCCGCGTGATGTGCGGATCCGCGGCCTTGAAGAACATCCCCGCAAACGGCCCGGCCTCCGGCGAAAATTCGCCCTTGGCGTCGACGGCCTGGATCATGGGAAGATCGTGGGCCTTTCCCGCGTTGTAGTCGTCCTCGCCATAGGCCGGCGCAAGGTGGACGATTCCCGAGCCATCGGCCGTTGTGACAAAATCGGCCGGAATCACGAACCACCCGGGTTTCTCCGCCGGGAAGTCGTTGAACCATCGCTCGTACTCGCGGCCGGCCAGATCGGCTCCCTTGATCGTCTCGACGACCTCGCCCTTCTCCCCCACGACGGACAGTCGGTCCTTCGCCAGGATCAGGAACTCGTGATCGTCGCCTTTCGGGACGCGAACACGGACGTAGTCGACGTCAGGGCCGACGGCCAGCGCGACGTTCGAGATCAGCGTCCACGGCGTCGTCGTCCAGACCAGCAGCGAGGTGTCCGGAGCGTCCTTCAGGCGAGCACGGACGTAGACGGACGGGTCATCGACGTCACGGTATCCGAGCGAGACTTCGTGGGACGACAGGGGCGTGCCGCAGCGCGGGCAATACAGCTGGATCCGGAATCCCCGGTAGATGAGCCCGTTCTTGAAGAAGGAGTCCAGCGCCCACCACACCGACTCGATGTATTCGTTGTCGCAAGTAACGTATGGGGAGTTCATGTCCACCCAGTAGCCCATGCGCCGGGTCAACGTCTCCCAGAGTTCCTTGTACTCGAAAACCGAGCGTCGGCATTCCGCGTTGAACCGGTCGACGCCATAGGACTCGATTTCTTCCTTGTGCTTGATGCCGAGTTTCTTCTCGACTTCGATCTCGACGGGCAATCCGTGTGTGTCCCATCCGGCCTTTCGATGCACCTGGAAGCCACGCATGGTCTTGTACCGGCACACGAGGTCTTTGATCGTGCGGGCCATCACGTGGTGGATTCCGGGGCGGCCGTTCGCCGTGGGCGGTCCTTCGTAAAACGTAAAATCGGGGGCCCCAGGCCGATCCGCGCTCGCCTCGAACACTCGGCCGGACTCCCATCGCTCAAGGACCTCTTTTTCGATCGCCGTGAAGCTCAGATCGTCGGGTAGACGCGAAAACATCCCGCTAATTTAACATGGAAGGAGCGGTCACTCGTGTGCCCGGGAAGCGGGTCTGACGATGGCCCGCGCGTCCACGTTTCAGCGACGTTCAGGTTTCGAGATACACGGCAAAAGTCCCGAGCCAGTGCTCGCCGGCATAGTTCCCGCTCTCGACGTGCGCGCGCCCGGCGTGGGCATGGCGGCCGGCCGAGGCGATCAGATCGGCGGTGGCCGGATGGCCGGATGGCAAAGCGGCCGCGATGCGCCTCATGCCCCATGCCCGGCTCAGGTTCAGCCCGTCGAGATGGACCAGCCTCCCGTCGGACCGGTCCCGGACGGTCACGGGTACGAAGGGGCAGGGCTCTCCCCGGCCGAACCGGGGAAGAAAGCCGTCGAACCATGACGCGAATTCCTCCGCGGAGAGGACCCGCGCCATGAGGTCCGCTTCGGTCAGGGTGGGGGAGAAGAAGTCCTCCCCGCCGGGTTCCCACCGGACCGGATAGTTGCGGTCCGATCCGAAGAAATCGCGGGCGCGTTTCGTGGCGAGCGCTTCCAGTTCGCGATTCGAGGTGGCCGCGGCGTAATCCCAAGCGAACGAGAGGCCGAATGCGGTGTTCGCGTGTGTGCCCACGCGATTCGGGAACTCGAGCCGGGGAAGGAATTCCGTGTAGTTCGCCACGACCCGCCGGGCAAGGGGGGCGAGCGTCGCGGACCACCGGCCGCCATCGGCGTCTTCCCAGTCGTGAAGCTCTTCGGCCAGCTTCAGGAGCCAGGCCCAACCATAAGGCCGCTCGAACGTCCTCCGTTCCGGCCGATCGAAATACCCGGCCTCGGCTATGAGATTCGATGCGGAAAGATTGCGGTCGAGGGCCGCCCGGATGGCGTCGGGTTCGGGCAGATTGCGATATCGTCGCAGCAGCCGGACCAGGGTCCAATGCCCGTGGACGGCGGAGTGCCAATCGAACGAACCGTAGAAGGCGGGATGCAGCTGGCGATGGGTCTGGAAGTCGGAGGGCCCGTCGAGGACGTGATCGGGCTTGTGGGGGTACTCCCGTTCGATGCCGGCGAGGGCCAGGGTCGCGAATCGGGAGGCGGCCGCGGCGTCGAGGGACATGAAAAAACCCTAATGCGATTCCGGCGATCGTCGATAAGAGCAGTATCTCACTCAGTTCTCTTGACTCTCTAGGGCCCCGCTTGCGGGGCCCGTCTTTTTTAGCCGCCCCGCTTGCGGGGCCCGTTTTTTTTGGTCAGCGTTTCCCGTTGCCCGCCGCGGCCTCGCGTGCGGCTGCTTCGCTGGGTCCACCCGTCCCCGCGACCTCCAGACCGAGAGCGCGGCGAACGCCCTCCTCGATCTGATGGGCGACCTCGGCGTTCTCCCGCAGGAACTGCTTGGCGTTCTCACGGCCCTGGCCGAGACGTTCCCCACCGAACGAGAACCAGGATCCGCTCTTTTCGATGATGTTGTGCTGGACGGCCAGGTCCAGCAGTTCGCCTTCCCTGGAGATTCCAGTCCCGTACATGATGTCGAACTCGGCGTCCTTGAACGGCGGGGCCACCTTGTTTTTAACGACCTTGGCCCGGGTCCGGTTCCCGACGACGTTTTCGCCGTCCTTGATCGATCCGGTCCGGCGAACCTCGACCCGGATCGAGGACTAGAACTTCAGTGCGCGTCCGCCGGTCGTCGTTTCCGGATTGCCGAACATCACGCCGATCTTCTCGCGGATCTGGTTGATGAAGATCAGGCTCGTCCGGGATTTCGCGACCACGGCCGTCAGCTTCCGGAGCGCCTGGGACATGAGGCGCGCCTGCAGCCCCATCTGGGCTTCGCCCATCTCTCCCTCGAGTTCCGCGCGGGGGACCAGGGCGGCAACCGAATCGACGACGACGATGTCCACGGCGCCGCTCCGAACCAGGACCTCGGTGATCTCCAGGGCCTGCTCCCCGCTGTCGGGCTGTGATACGAGGAGGTTGTCGATGTCGACCCCGAGGTTCTGGGCGTACCGGGCGTCGAGCGCGTGTTCGGCATCGACGAACGCGGCCGTCCCTCCGGTCTTTTGCGCCTCGGCGACGATGTGGAGCGTCAGCGTGGTCTTTCCGCTCGACTCCGGACCGTAAATTTCGATCACGCGTCCCCGCGGGAAGCCGCCGATCCCGAGGGCGGCGTCCAGTGCGATCGAACCCGAGGGGATAAACGCGATTGCGGGAATCGCCTCGCTGTTTCCCAGCCGCATGACGGATCCTTTTCCGAATTGTTTCTCGATCTGCGAAACGGCCAGATCGAGCGCGCGGGTCTTTTCTTTGATCTTGTCTTCACTCATGATTCTTTCCTTCTCTTGTTGTTCCCGCTACTTGGCCCGTTTCGGATCCCGGGAGCGGGTCCAGTCGAGTTCCTCTCGCACGAGGCCGTTCAGGTAATCGGGATCGATTCGGTTCGATTTTCGGCGAGTGGGGTTCGCGGCCAGCCTCGCCGGCCTGGTCCGCGGGCCTTCGGAATCGTTCGACCGGGCCCGGCCCAGGCCCTGGGCGCGGCGAAAACATTCCTCGGCCTTTCGCGACCAGTTCATCTCCTGGCACACCAGCCCCATGGCGTAAAATGCCTGGCCGAACTCCGGGTCGAGCTCCGTGGCGCGGCGGAACTGATCGAAGGCCCGCTTCTGATGCCCGGTGTCGTGATACACCGATCCGAGCACGTAATGGGCTGGAGCCGTTGGTTTCAGATCCAACGCCCGCTTCAGGTGAGCTTGCGCCTTGAAGTTCTGGCCGCGGTCTGCCAAGAGCGATCCGAGCGACGCATGGGCCGCGTGCGAGTCCTCGCGAAGTGTGACCGCGCGTTCCAGAAGCCGCTCGGCCTGCCGCACATGGCCATGGCGCTGCTCGAGCAGCCCCAGGAGCAGCGTGGCCTCGAAATGGTCCGGGTGGCGTTCGAGGATCTTTCCGAGGCAGCGTCCGGCCGCGGAAAACTTCCGGAAATCGAAAAACACTTCCGCCAACAGCATCGCGAGCGCATCGTTGGCCGGGTCCTCGGCCATCGCCGCTTCGAGGGAGATCACGCCCTCGTCGTGCTTTTCCGACGCGATCTGTTCGTACGCCCGCTCCATCCACATCGTGAAGCTCTTCCGGTGAGGGCCGCGATAGGCCGCGATGATGGCATCCATCCGTTGGCCCAACCGATCGATTTCTTCGCTCTCCGCCACGCGCAGGTCGATCCGGCGCCGCCAATCGTCTTCGAGGTTGGACAGATCGATTCCGGCGGACTCGAGCGCTTCGGTGAGCGTTTCGATCATCGTGTGATCGATGAAGTTGTTGGCTCCGACGCGTTCGACCGAATCGCTCAAGGTTTCCACCTGCCGTGTCAGGCCCGAGACGGCGTTCTCGAGCGCGCTGATTCTCTCCAGCACGTGTTCGTCCATCGGCGTCATGTGCTCGGAGTGGAAGTTCCCGGAGGTGATCAGGAGCCGCGCGCCGCACTTCCAGCAGAATTGACGATTCATCGAATTCTGGGTCGTGCAATTCTGGCAGTGGATCATGGATCAAGCATCCTCGACGTTGCGGACAGCGAAGGTCCCCCGATAGATCGGCGTTTGCCGACTCAATACTTGAAGAACCCCCGGCCCGTTTTCCGGCCCAGATGGCCTTGTTCGACCAGTTCGACCAGCAGGGGGCACGGCGTGTACTTTCGATCCCGGAACCCGTCCTCCAGCACCCGCAGGATGTGGAGGCAGACGTCGAGCCCGATCAGGTCGGCCAGCGCGAGCGGCCCCATCGGATGGCGCATTCCGAGCCGCATGACGGTGTCGATGGCTTCGGCAGTGCCCACACCTTCCATGAGACAGAACGCGGCCTCGTTGATCATGGGGATCAGGACCCGGTTCGAGACGAATCCCGGGCTGTCGCGGACCTCCACCGCCGTCTTGCCCATGGCCTGGGCGAGGGCGATGGCCGCACCGACGGCGGCGTCCGAGGTCCGATCGCTCCGGATCACCTCGATCAGTTCCATGATGGGCACGGGATTCATGAAGTGCATCCCCACGACACGGTCGGCACGAGCCGTGGCCGCGGCGATCGAACGGATGGGGATCGACGAGGTGTTCGACGCGAGGACGGCGTCCGGCTCGACCACCCGATCGAGTTCGGAGAAGATCGCGGATTTGACGTCGAGGTTTTCCGTGACGGCCTCGATTACGAAATCCGAAGCGCCGAGCCGGGCGAGATCGGTTGTGGTCGAAATCCGTGGGACTGCGGCATTCTTTTCCCCGAGTGTGAGCGTCCCGCGGCCGACCATCCGGTCCATGTCGGCTGCAATCGTCCGGATCGCGGATTCCAGCGCCCCCGGGTCCGTATCGCAGAGGACGACGTGTTTTCCGGCCGTCGCGGCGACGTGGGCGATTCCCCGGCCCATCGTTCCGGCGCCGACGACGCCCACGCGGGAGACGTTCCGGCTCATGGCCGTTCGACCGCCAGGGCCACGGCGTTGCCGCCGCCGAGACAGAGGGCCGCAATACCCCTCCGGGCATCCCGCTGCTTCATCGCATGGAGCAAGGTGACGAGGATACGGGCACCGCTCGCGCCGATCGGATGTCCCAGCGCCACGGCGCCCCCGTTCACGTTGACACGTCGCGGATCGAGACCGGTTTCCTGGATGACGGCGAGGGCTTGCGCGGAGAAGGCCTCGTTCAGCTCGACCAGATCGACGGAGTCGAGGGTCCACTCCACCTTGCCGAGGAGCGAACCGATCGCCTCCACGGGAGCCATCATCGCGAGCCTCGGTGCGATCCCCGAGACCGCCTGTCCGACCACGCGCGCCATCGGTTTCCGTCCGATCTCACGGGCGTATTCCGCCGAAGTGGCCACCAGGGCGGCGGCCCCGTCGCTGATTCCGGGCGCGTTCCCGGCCGTGACGGTTCCGTTGTCGCGAAACGCCGGCCGGAGAGCCCGAAGCGCCTCGAGCGACGTTTCCCGGCGCGGCCCCTCGTCGGAATCGATCCGGTCCGGAGCGCCCCGGGCTCCAGATCCCGGCACCGAAATCAGTTCGTCGCGGAATCGCCCGGAGTCGATCGCATCGACGGCTTTCATGTGGCTGGCCAGCGCGAAGCGGTCCTGCCGGTCGCGGGAGATCCCGTACTCTTCGGCCGCGATCTCGCCCGAACATCCCATGTGGAAGTTCTCGTAGGCGTCCCACAGCCCGTCGTGGATGACCGAATCGAGAAGTTTCCCGTGTCCGAGCCGGTATCCGGCGCGTGCGCGGTCGAGCAGGTAGGGGCCGTTGGACATGCTCTCCATGCCCCCGGCGACGACCAGGCGCGCGTTCCCGGTCTGGATGGCCTGGGCCGCGAGCGCCACCGCCTTCAGCCCGGATCCGCAGACTTTGTTGATCGTCATGGCCGCGACCTTGTCGCTCAATCCGGCGCCCAGCGCGGCCTGGCGTGCAGGGTTCTGTCCGAGTCCCGCCGAGACCACGTTGCCCATGATGACTTCGTCGACCTCGTCGACGGACTCGGGTTGGATCCCGGCGCGGGCCACGGCTTCGCGGACCGCGATCGATCCGAGACGGGTGGCCGGGAGGTGGGCCAGTCCGCCCATGAGCTTCCCGATCGGAGTCCGGACGGCGCTGAGGAGGACGACTTCGGGCATCGGGGAGGCTCGGGCGATGCGGGTGCGGCCGCTGCCGAGCCCGCTAGCGCAGGTTGAAGTTGACTTCGATGTTGATCGCGACCGACACGGCTTCGCCACCCCGCATCCCGGGACGGAACTTCCACTGTTCGAGCGCTTCAATCGCCTTCTGATCCAGACCGAAACCGAGGCCACGAACGACGCGCTGGATCTCGATCGTGCCGTCGGCGTGAACGATGGCTTCGAGGACGACGACGCCTTCGTAACGCGCCTTGCGGGCTTCCTCGGAGTATTCGGGCTGGACCTGGGAGATCACGGTCGGGGCGGTCACGCCGCCGCCGATGCGGAAGATGCCGCCGCCGATGCCACCGCCTTCGCCCTCGCCGACCCCGGGACCTTCACCCGGACCCACGCCGCGTCCCTGACCGGTGCCGATCCCGAATCCGGTGCCCGGTCCGGCCGAGGGCGGCCCGGGGATGCCGTCAGGGGCGCCGATCATGGCGAGGTCCAGAGGTGCCGGGCGATCCGCCAGCTGGGGCACGACGACGGTGGGCGCCATCACGAGCACGGGGTTCGGGTTGATGGTCTCCGGAGGCGCCGGAGGCACACATTGCTCTTCGGCGGCCTGCGGCAACTCGCCGAGCGACGGCGGTGTTTCCGTTTCCATGCCGCCGCCGCCCCCGCCGCCGGAAATGCTTTCGTCCTCCATCGGCGGAAGGTCGAGGATCAGCGGTTCGTAGAGCTGGACGATGGTTTCGGTGTCCGGGATCCGGCCGACGCCGGTGAACAGCGGGACGACGAGGAGAATTCCCACGACGAGGTGCACGCCGAAGGAGATCGCTCCGGCGCCGCGCATGTTGTGGGCGCTCCACGTGGGTTCCGATTCGACGGGAGCGGCCGTGGGTTCGAACTTCTCCGAGGGGTGGCGGAACTCCTCGATCAGCATCCGAACCTGCAGGTACAACGATCCGATGGGCGAAACGGTGTCGACCATCTTCCCCAGAGCCGACGGGTCGGCCGCTGCGGTGGGTTCGAATTTGTCCTGCGGGTTCGAGCGCGCCTCGGAAAACTCACGAAGCTGCGCCCGGAGCGAATCGATCCATGTCCCGCGAGCAACGGGCTCGAATCGGGGGACGCCGCCAGTATCCGGTTCTTTCATCTGGTCTAGGTCCAATGAAGCCACGCTCCCGTCGTTTGACGATCTGAACCTCGAACGGTTACCGAGAAACCTGACCCGGAACAATTACTTGAAATTGTACCGTAAGATGGAGGCGGAAGTATGATGAATCCTCGATTGGAATTTCACGCTCCCGAACCCCAATGACCGACGCCGGCGGGCTTCGTCCCCGACTCCCTTATCTGACCGCCGCGGCCGCGGTATTGGTCCTCGACCGCTTGACGAAGGTGGCCATCCAGTCCAACGTCGCGGTCGGTGACGCGCACGCCGTTCTTCCCGGATTCTTCCAGATCGTCCACTTCCACAATCCGGGCGTGGCTTTCGGTCTCTTCTCCGGCGCGACCAGCGAGTTCCGGACAGCGCTGTTGCTCGGGATCGGCGCGCTGGCCGCTGTCGTGGTGGTCGTGTACGGATGGGTCCACTCCCCGGAAGCACGCATCCTCCAGACCGGCCTCGCCCTGGTCCTCGGTGGGGCTTTGGGAAACCTGATCGACCGCGCGATGTACGGCCACGTCGTCGATTTCCTCTACTTCAACGTCGGCGAATTTTACTGGCCCGCATTCAACGTCGCCGATTCGGCGATCACGGTCGGTGTGGCGTGCCTGGCCATCGTGTTGATCCAGGATGAAGTTCGAAGTCGGTCCTGATCAGGCCGGGGCGCGCCTCGATGTCTTCCTGTCGACGGTTTTCGGGGACCGGACGAGGTCCCGTCTCCAGGTGATGAACCGCCGCGGCGCGATCCGGGTTGGCGGAGCCGTGCGTAAGGACGGGTATCGGCTGAGGCCGGGTGATGTGGTGGAAATCTCCGAGGCCCTCGAGACCGGCAGCGATCCGATGACGGCTGAGGCCATTCCCGTCGTCGTTCATCACGACGAGGCGCCATTTGCCGTCGTCGAGAAGCCGGCGGGAATGGTCGTGCATCCGGGCGCCGGGAATCCGCGGGGGACACTGGCCAATGCGCTCATGGCCCGGTTTCCGGAGCTTTCCGGATTGGGTGGGCCCGGAAGGCCCGGGATCGTCCATCGGCTCGACCGTTGGACCTCGGGGTTGATCATCGTCGCGAAGACGGATCGCGCGCACGCCCGGCTGTCGGCGAGCTTTCAATCCCGGAACGTCCGGAAGACCTACGTCGCGGCGGTCCACGGCCGCGTGGCGTCGGACGAAGCAACCATCGACCTCCACATCCGGCGGCATCCGACGCAACGCACCAAGATGGCCACGGACCGGTCACGGGGCCGGGCCGCGCATTCCGAGTACCGGGTGATCGAGCGGGCCGGGGCGTTTTCCCTCCTCGAGGTCGCGATCCGGACCGGCCGGACGCACCAGATCCGGGTCCACCTGGCGGCAATCGGCCATCCGGTGCTGGGGGATTCGGTTTACGGCGCGAGGATCAACGCGGCGTTCGAACGCCGTTACGGTCCGATCGACCGCTATTTTCTTCACGCCGCCCACCTCGGGTTCCCGCATCCGGAGTCCGGGGATTGGGTGGTGTTTAACTCGCCCCTTCCCGCTGAACTGACGCGGCTGTGGGAGGAACTCGCCCGAAAACAGGAGTGAGGCTGGCTCGTTCGACGGCCGTCCCGTATATTGGGCTCTGCCGGCAGGGTGGGCGGGCAATCGCCGTCCGGCTCCCGAAAGGGGGACCGGGGGGAGGAAAGTCCGAACTCCACAGGGTGGTGTGCCCCGTAACGCGGGGGCCCGAAAGGGACGGAAAGTGCCACAGAAAACATACCGCCGCAATTCGCGGTAAGGGTGAAAAGGTGCGGTAAGAGCGCACCAGCGGTCCGGTGACGGGCCGGCTTGGTAAACCCCACACGGAGCAAGGCCAAATAGGGAAGTGTGTGACGGGCCGCAAGGTCCGTCCGCGGAGCGGCCCGCTCCGGCTTCCGGGTAGGCCGCTCGAGCTTCGGTGA
>CAZTTI010000222.1:0-4761 GCA_964615925.1 uncultured Solibacteraceae bacterium | reverse complement strand
GCCCCGCCAGTAGGCGCCGGAAACGCGCGTCAACTTGAACGAGTCCGGACGGATCTTTCCGGTATCGGAAATATGCGGCCCCCGGCAGAGGTCCACGAACTCCCCCGTCTTGTAGACGCTGACCGTGTTCACGTCACTGCCGACCAGGTTCTCGTCGCCGACATCGGTCACGGCGGTCGTGCCGCGTGTCCTCAGATCGTTCAGCAACTCGACCTTGAAGTCCTGATGCATGACGCCGAACATGCGGATCGCCTCGTCGATGGGCACCTCGGTCCGCTCGAACTCCTGTTTTTCAGTGATCTTCCGCCGCATGACCTTCTCGATCTTCTCGAGGTCTTCCGGCGAAAGCGTGTCTTCGAGATAGACGTCGTAATAAAAACCGTCCTCGATGACGGGACCGACGCCGAACTTGGCATCGGGGTGGAACTCCTGAATGCTGGCCGCCATCAGGTGGGCCAGCGAATGGCGCATGGTTTCCAGTTCTTCGGATTGGGACATAGCGGTATCTCGAACGGGTTCGATCTCGAACGGGTTGACGGGAAAGGCGACTAGAGGGCAGCGGGACGCGTCGTCGCCCGGCCACGAGCGTGACTCGTGGCGGTGCGCTCCATCGACGCGATGAGGTGTTGAGCGTCGGATGTCCGGCCCTCGATGGTCAGGAGCCGGGATTTGACTTGAAGGCCGGCAGCGTATCCGGTCAGGGATCCATCCGCGCCAACGACGCGATGGCAGGGAATCACTATCGCGATCGGGTTGCGGTGGTTGGCCCTTCCCACGGCCCGGGCCGCCCCGGGCTGGCCGAGCTCGGCGGCGATCTGGCCGTAGGTGCGGGTCTCGCCCCAGGGGATTTGGCCCAGCACATCCCAGACTCGAAGCTCGAACGCGGATCCTGCAGGATCCAGCGGAATGTCGAATCGCGTCGGCTTGCCGCTAAAATATTGATCTAAAAGGGAACTAAGCCACGCGTGAGCATCGGAATCGGGCTGGGACCCGCGCGTCTCGACGGCACCGAAACTCAACGAAACGAGCCCCGATGGTCCCGAAACCATCGTCAGAGGGCCGACGGGACTGTCGACAACGGCATGTTTCAATGAGTACGGCGAGTACGGCGAGTACGGCACGATTTTGGTAAGGTATCTCAATCCCGACCAGCGCACAAGTCCGTCCCCAAGGCGCCGACGCCAACTCTCGTTGCATTCCAAACGTCTGTTTTGCTATCTTTGCCGTTTGTCGCGTGTGAATAGAAACTCTCCCAGGAACCGCAACGACAGGGTTCGCGTCAATCACCGCATTCGAGCGCGAGAGGTTCGCGTGATCGACGACGAAGGCGAGCAACTGGGAGTGATGGCCCCGGAAGACGCCCTTCGGGTCGCGGAAGAACGGGGACTGGATCTGGTCGAGGTTGCGCCGAACGGTAGTCCGCCGGTTTGCCGGATCATGGATTACGGCAAGTACCTCTACCAGATGAAGCGGAAGGCCCACGAGGCCCGTAAGCACCAGAAGAGCGTCACGGTCAAAGAAGTCAAGTTCCGTCCGAACACGGACGAACACGACTACGAGTTCAAGAAGAACCACATCATCCGGTTCCTGAAACAAGGCGACAAGGTCAAGGCCAACGTCTGGTTTCGCGGACGCGAGATCGTGCACAAGGAGATCGGGCGGGCCCTCATCCAGCGCCTGATGGAGGAACTGGAAGAGGTCGGTTTCGTGGAAAACCGGCCCAAGATGGAAGGGAACAACCTGGTTGCGATCTTTTCACCGCAGAAGGATGCGGGCAAGGCCCGCAAGCCGGCGGAACCCCAGACGTCCTGACCCGTTCTGGAAGAGGCTTCAGACAAATGGCGTACAAACTCAAGACACATCGTGGCGCACGCAAGCGTTTCAAACTGACCGGCACGGGAAAGGTCAAACGCCGCCACGCGTTCATGCGCCACATCCTGACCAAGAAGTCGGCGGCAGTGAAGCGACGGCTCGGGAAGTCCGCCATCATGGAAAAGGCCGACGAGGCGACGATCCGGAAGATGCTTCCTTACGGATAACGATACGGCAGTCGCGAACACCACTACGCTACAGAGGAAATTCCGGTGCCCAGAGTCAAACGAGGAACAACCCGGCACGATCGCCGCAAGAAAGTTCTGAAACAGGCCAAGGGTTATTACCTCGGCAAGAGCAAGCTGTACCGCTTCGCCAAGGAAGCCGTGGATCGCGCCGGACAATATGCGTATCGCGATCGAAAGGCCCGCAAGCGGGACTTCCGCCGGCTGTGGATCATCCGTATCGGAGCGGCCGCGAGAGAGAACGGCCTGAGCTACAACCAATTCGTTTTCGGGCTCAAGAGCGCCGGCGTCGAACTGGACCGCAAGGTTCTGGCCGAGCTGGCTCTCGATGATCCCGCCGCGTTCACCCAGTTGGCGGAGAAGGCAAAGGCATCAATCGGCCAGGCGGCATAGCCGCCATGACCGCGCTCGACGACCTCCGGGAGATCGGG
Organism: uncultured Solibacteraceae bacterium; assembly: GCA_964615925.1. Lineage (GTDB taxonomy): Bacteria > Acidobacteriota > Terriglobia > 20CM-2-55-15 > 20CM-2-55-15 > JAJEDW01. The sequence continues at coordinate 2,273 of CAZTTI010000222.1, read as the reverse complement.
TCCGCGTTCGACCGCGACAAGAACGACGTCACGGACCCTCATTCCCTCGAAGAAGTCCGGAACCGCTATCTTTCCAGGAAATCCGGCCGCGTCACGCTGGCGCTCCAGCGCCTGCGTGATCTACCCAGAGACCAACGTTCGGAGTTCGGCAAGCAGGGCAACGCGCTCCGCGAACGGATCGAGGCCGAACTGGAAAGGCTCGCGGAGTCCGTCGCCCAGAGAGCGCGCCTCGATCGGTCCAGCCTCGAGAAACTCGACGTCACGCTTCCGGGCAATCCACCGCGGCTTGGTCATCGGCATCCGATCACACTCGCCCGCGAGGAGATGGAGCGCATCTTCGTCGCGCTGGGATACACCGTCGAAGACGGCCCCGAAGTCGAGACCGCGTACTACAACTTCGAGGCACTCAACATCCCCGCGGGACACCCTTCCCGGGACGAATCCGATACGTTCTACGTCACCGACGAGATCCTCCTGAGGACGCAGACTTCGCCGGTTCAGGTCCGGACGATGGAGCGGTCGCGCCCTCCGATCCGCATCATCTGCCCCGGGCGTGTCTTCCGCCGTGACGAACTCGACGCGACACACTCGCCGATGTTCCACCAGATCGAAGGCCTCGTCGTCGACGAGGGCATCACCTTCGCGGATCTGAAGGGGAAGCTCGAGCTCTTCAACCGGCAGTTTTTCGGGGAGGAAACCCGCACCCGTCTTCGGCCGAACTACTTTCCGTTCACCGAGCCGAGCGTGGAAGTCGACGTGTCCTGCATCTTCTGCGAAGGAAACGGGTGCCGCGTGTGCAAACACACCGGCTGGATCGAGGTCATGGGCGCCGGGATGGTCAATCCCGTCCTCTACGGATATGTCGACTACGATCCGGAGAGATACAGCGGATTCGCGTTCGGCGCGGGAATCGATCGATATGCCATGCTGAAATACCGCATCGACGACATCCCGCTGCTCTTCCAGAACGACATTCGATTTCTCGGTCAGTTTTCATGAAAGCCAGTCTCGAGTGGATTCGCGATTTCCTCGGGTCCGAGCTGCCGGAAGTCGCCGAGCGGTTGTCCTCGATCGGGCTGGCCGTCGATGGCGTTGAGGAGATCGACGGGGACTCGATCTATGAACTCGACGTGACCGCCAACCGCGGCGATTGCCTCTCGCACCTCGGGGTCGCCCGCGAACTCGCGGCCGTCTACGGACTCGAACTGCGCCTGCCGGAAACCACGATCGAAGAAGGCGAAGCGCGCGTGGACAGTCTCGCGGACGTCGAAATCGTCTCCACCGATCTCTGCGCCCGCTACGCCGCCCGCTATATCTCGGGGGTGACGATCGGGCCGTCGCCGGATTGGCTGGTCGAGCGCCTGGCGCGGGTTGGCATTCGGGCCATCAACAACGTCGCCGACGTCACCAACTACGTCCTGATGGAGCTGGGCCATCCCCTCCATGCGTTCGACGCGGACACGCTCGAGGAGCGGCGCATCGTCGTCCGCCGCGCAAATCCGGGTGAAATGCTCACGACGCTCGACGGCATCGAGCGGAAACTGGACTCGACCATGCTCGTCATCGCCGATGCGGCCCGCCCGGTGGCGATGGCCGGGATCATGGGCGGGCTGGACACCGAGATTTCCGCGAAGACGACGAACGTCCTGCTGGAGAGCGCCTGGTTCGATCCCGCCTCGGTCCGCCGGACGGCCAAGCAGATCAACCTCGGCACCGAAGCGTCGTACCGCTTCGAACGCGGTGCCGATGTGATGATGGTCCCGATCGCGCTGGATCGCACGGCCCACCTGATCGCGAAGGTCGCCGGAGGCGCCGTCGCCCGCGGCGTCATCGACCGCCATCCCGTTCTCCCGAATGAGCCCGTCATGAAGCTGACCCAGTCGAAGCTGACCGCCCGGTTGGGAGCCGCGGTACCGGCCGGAGACGTCTTGCGCATTCTGAAGGGGCTCGCGTTCGATCCGTCCGAGGAGGCGGGGTTCTGGACCGTCCACGTCCCGAGCCACCGACACGACATCGAACGGGAGGAGGACCTCATCGAGGAAGTGGCCCGCCACTACGGGTACGACCGCTTCCCCTCGACGCTTCCCGCGTACTCGGGCCAGGGGCGGCACCTCCCCCGGTTCGAAGAAGAAGGGCGCATCCGCAGGACGCTCTCCGCGATTGGCTACACGGAAACGTGCACGATCGCGTTCGGAAGGAAGGAGGACGCCGAGGCGTTCGCCCCGGACAGAACTCCCGTCGCCCTGAGAAACCCGCTTTCCCAGGACGCACCG
>CAZTTI010000221.1:0-3155 GCA_964615925.1 uncultured Solibacteraceae bacterium | reverse complement strand
GAGCTTCGTCCGAAGCGAACTGGACGTGGAAGCCCTGCGGGACGTGATCCGCGCGGCCGGGAAGGACACCCGGATCATCGCCAAGATCGAGAAGCCTCAGGCGGTGGAAAACATCGACGCGATCCTCGACGTTTCCGACGGCGTCATGATCGCGCGCGGCGACCTGGGTGTCGAAATCGATCTTGCCCGCGGTCCGATCATTCAGAAAAGCATCATCCGGAAGGCGAATGCGATCGGCAAGCCCGTGATCACGGCCACCCAGATGCTGGTCCGAATGGTGGACACTCCTCGTCCGACGCGGGCGGAGGTTTCCGACGTGGCCAACGCGATTCTCGACGGCACCGACGCCGTTATGCTCTCGGAGGAAACCGCCGCCGGACAGTTCCCGCTCGAGGCGGTGGCCATGATGAACCGGATCGCCGTCGAGGTCGAAGTCGCGATGGACGAGACCAAGTTCCGATGGGACTTCCAGGAAACGCCCAGCATGCACGACGCGATCACGCGGTCCAGCTACAACATCGCGCGCGGGGTCGGCGCGACGGGCATCATCACGCCCACATGGTCGGGATCCACAGCCCGGCTCGTGGCACGATTCCGCCCGCGCCAGCCCATCATCGCGACGACGCCGAACTCGACGACGGCCAACTTCCTCGCGTTCTGCTGGGGTGTGGTCCCCGTCGCGATCTCGACCGCGGAGACCATCGATGATCAATTGAGCCTTTCCATCGAGGCCGCCGCCAAGACGGGCCTCGTTGGTCACGGGGAGCTGGTCGTGATCACCGGCGGAACGCCGCTGCAGATTCCGGGAACGACCAACTTCATCAAGGTCGAGCGTGTGAAGTGACCCCCTGTCATGGTGGGCCGCGTTGACACGGTTTCGGGCGTTGCGTAATGTAGGGCGTTTGTGACTCCATGAACATTCACGAATATCAGGCAAAAGCGATCCTTGCGCGTTACGAAGTCCGGATCCCCAGAGGAGAGGTGACTTCGAGCCCGATCGAGGTGGGGGAGATCGCCCGTCGTCTCGGTGGAACCGTAGTGGTCAAGGCCCAGATTCACGCCGGGGGACGCGGCAAGGGCGGCGGGGTGAAGCTGGCCCGCTCGCCCCAAGAGGCCGAGGCCCTGGCGCGGGACATCATCGGGATGCAGTTGGTGACCCATCAGACCGGCGCGGAAGGCCGTAAGGTCGAGAAGGTTCTGGTGGAGGAGGGCCTGGACATCCGCCGGGAGCTGTACCTGGGTGTTGTGGTCGACCGGCAGGCCGGTCGACCCGTGATGATGGCGTCGACCGAAGGGGGCATGGATATCGAAGAGGTGGCCGCGAAGAGCCCGGAGAAGATCCTCAAGGAGTGGATCGAGCCCGGCATCGGATTGCAGGCCTATCAGGCCCGGAAACTCGCATTCGGCCTCGGGTTCGAGCCCGGGCTGATCGGCGATGCGACGAAGTTCATGCGGCAGCTCTATCGGGCGTTCGAGGAGAACGACGCCTCGCTTGCCGAGATCAATCCGTTCCTGGTGACCGGCGACGACAAGGTGTACGCGCTGGACGCGAAGATCAATCTCGACGACAACGCCCTGTTCCGTCATCCGGAAAACCGCGAGCTCCGCGACCTGGCCGAGGAGGAGCCGCTCGAGATCGAGGCCAGCAAGTCAGGCTTGAACTACATCAAGCTCGACGGCAACGTTGCCTGCATGGTCAACGGCGCCGGGCTCGCGATGGCGACGATGGACATCATCAAGCTCGCGGGTGGAAGCCCCGCCAACTTCCTCGACGTCGGCGGCGGTGCTTCCTCCGATCAGGTGGAGAACGCTTTTCGCATCCTCCTCTCCGATCCGAACGTCCGGGCCGTCCTGATCAATATTTTCGGTGGGATCATGCGGTGCGACGTGGTGGCCTCCGGCGTCGTCGACGCGGCGAAAAAACTCGGAGTCACCGTTCCGGTTGTGGTGCGGCTCGAAGGCACGAACGTCGAGAAGGGGCAGGAGATCCTGCGGAGTTCGGGGCTCGACTTCATCGTGGCGAACGGGATGAAAGATGCCGCGGAGAAGGTCGTCCGAGCGGCGGGCGGGGCTTCGGGGATGTCATGAGTGTCCTGATCGACAGGTCGACGAAGCTCCTGGTCCAGGGCCTGACCGGGCGCGAGGGCACGTTCCACACGCTCCAGGCCGTCCAGTATGGAACCCACGTGGTCGGCGGTGTGACGCCCGGAAAAGGGGGGACGACACACGAAGGCCTCCCGGTTTTCAATACCGTGTCCGAGGCGCGAGATCGAACCGGGGCGAACGCGTCGGTCATTTTTGTGCCGCCGCCGTTCGCCGCCGACGCGATCATGGAGGCGGCCGACGCCGGTATCGAACTCGTGGTCTGCATTACCGAAGGCGTGCCCACGTTCGACATGATCAAGGTGCAGCGCTTGCTTCAGGGCACGAACACCCGGCTGGTCGGACCGAACTGTCCCGGCGTGATCTCGCCGGGGCGTTCGAAGATCGGCATCATGCCGGGACACATTCACCGGGAAGGTCACGTCGGCGTCGTTTCCCGGAGCGGCACGTTGACCTACGAGGCCGTCGGACAGCTGACGGGTCGCGGGATCGGCCAGTCCACGTGTATCGGCATCGGGGGCGATCCCATCATCGGAACATCGTTCATCGACACCATGGGATTGTTCGAGGCCGACCCCGAGACCCATGCCATCGTCATGATCGGCGAGATCGGAGGCACGGCCGAAGAGGAAGCGGCTGCGTTCATCCAGGCGAACGTGACCAAGCCCGTCGTCGGCTTTATCTGCGGGCAGACCGCACCGCCGGGACGCCGGATGGGACATGCCGGCGCCATCATCGCCGGGGGGAAGGGAACGGCCGAGGACAAGATGGCGGCGATGCGATCGGCGGGAGTGACCGTCGTCAGGAGCCCGGCCGACATCGGAGAGGCGATCGAATCGGTTCTCGGGTAGAGGCCCGACCCAAGAAGGAACACATGCAACATACGCTCACGATTCTGAAGCCGGACACCATCGCCCAGGGCAATGCCGGCGCGGTGATCCAGATGATCGAAGCCGCCGGTTTCCGGATCCGGGCCGCGAAGATGCTTCACCTCGGCGAAGCGAAGGCGCAGGGATTCTACGCGGTCCACCGGGAACGGCCGTTCTTCAACG